>NZ_JBIPMD010000041.1:0-18672 GCF_044369315.1 Silvanigrella sp. | reverse complement strand
GTGTTTTATAATCGAATTCGTGCTCATTCTGCCCTTGATTATCATGCACCTTTAGAATATGAAGAAAATTATGAAATTTAATAGTCCACTTTTCGGGGATCATACCAAATTTGTTAAAAATTTTAATTTATTAGAAAATAAATAACAAATAATCAAAATAGACCATATTAATAAATTCAAAGAGATATTATATCTTTAAAATTAGTGAGATATTAAAATGCTTTAGCGTAGTATATAATTTAGTTGAAACTATCATAAATTATATTATTATATTTAAAAGTAAAATCTGATTTATAAATTTTAACTTATTAACTTCCCTTTGATTTTTTCAGCTAAATACTGTTCTACTTCCTGATAATCAACCAAAACAGAATCTTTTTTATCACCTAATTCTCTAACAGCCATTTCTAAATTGATTACCCCTCTGCCTTTTAATCCGCAGGGAATGATATTTGAAAAAGTTTCAAGTGAATTTGTTACATTAAATGCAATTCCATGTTTCGTTACTTTATCTTTAATTCGAATCCCTATGGCACCAATTTTATTTTGCCCAACCCAAACACCTGGATTTATTTCATCACGATTTGCAATAATTCCAAAATGAGCAGCGGTTTCAATCATGGCTTCTTCCAAAGAATTTACATAGGAACGAACCGTATGGCGATATTTATCAATATGAAAAATAGGATAAATAACAATTTGTCCTGGTTCGTGAACAGTGACACTGCCACCCCTATCAATTTTATGATAAGCAACACCTTTATATTTGAGTTGCTCAGGAGGTATGAGCATGTCATCTAATAATTCTCTTTTACCCATTGTTACTGTAGGTGGATGCTGAACAACTAAAATAACACCTTCTTGATTTGAATTTTTAGATATTTCAGAATGAAAAGATTCCATTAAACCTAAAGCATCACCATAAGGTAACAATCCTAAATACTTAATTTCCATACTACTGAATTGCCTCACGAATTCTTGCCGAAAGAAAGTCCATTCCCCAAACCACTAAAAAAATTAAAAAGGCGAGACTTCCTACTTGTGTCCATCTGGCAAGCATTTGTTCTTGAATTAAAATACTTCCAATCCCACCGCCGCCAACAAGACCAATTACGGTTGCCATACGAACGTTGATATCCCAACGATATATTGTAAAAGCAAGAAAGGGAAGAATAACTTGAGGAACAACAGCATACCAAACAACAGAAATTCGATTTGCACCTGTTACTTGAAGTGCCTCAATAGGTCCTTCATCAACTCCCTCAACCGCTTCGGAGTATTGTTTCACTAAACTAGAAACACTATGAACCATAAGAGCCATAGCGCCCGCAAATGGACCTATCCCAATCCAAACCGAAAATAAAATAGCCCAAATAAGCGGCTCAATAGAACGAGTGATATTCATGTAAGAACGAATTAAAAAGTAAAAAGATCTCATTAAATAACTATGTCTCGTTAAATTCCGTGATGCAAAAAAAGATAAAACAAAAGCTACAGGGACACTAAAAAATGTGGCAATAAAGGCAAGATAAATAGACTCCGCTAATTTTCCTAACGCTTTGCTAAAATAAGTTAAATCGTTTGGAATGCATTGAATTTGAAATAACTCCGCCTTATTTATAAAAATTGCATTATGTGCTTTTACAAATAAATTTAAAAACCATTGCAATCCATCATATAAAGAAACAGAGCTAATGGATTCTCCTACACCAGGAACACCACAGGCAAGTTGCAAGCTCAATCGACCCGCTCCTAATAAACCATCAATCTGCAATATTTTTGAAACACTTACATTGATTAAAACTAAACCTGTTACAAGAGTAATAATAACTAATATATAAGCTTAGAATCTTGCAAATTTCCAATGTTGATTTAATTTAATTGAGTCTTCTGGATTTGTAACTTGTAATTTAGAAAGACTTGCAATCCAAGATCCAAAACCTTTACATTTTAAAGAAATAAAAAAACCGATAACAGCACCAATTGCAAATAAGATAAAAAACCACTTCCAAGGAAATTCAAAGTAACGGCTATCAAAATTTATTTTTTGAATTAAATTTAATGCAATGGAATTTGGAGCTTCAGAGTATGCTAAGTTTTCTATAAAAGGAAGCAAAATAGAAAATATAAGAATTTTACCTAAAAATATTATAAAATAAGCCAAGACAAACATTTCTATAAAAAGACCAACTACCGCTCTTTTTTGGCGTTTGGATTCCATCATTGGAATAAAAGAAGGGAATTTCATTAATGTATCTCCACTTCTCGAGCATCTGCTCCATAAATATCTTTAAACCATTTTTCTGTGATATCGGTTGGCTTTCCTTCAAAAACCAATTCCCCATTTTTTAATGCAATAACATGTGTTGAATAATCACGAACTAAACTTAAAAAATGCAAATTACAAACAACTGTAATATTTCTTTTTTGATTTAAATCTTTTAAATAATTCATTACGGAATAACTTGTTGTTGGATCTAAAGAGGCTACAGGCTCATCGGCAAGTAATAAATGAGGGTTTTGAACTAAAGTGCGGGCAATAGCAACTCTTTGTTTTTGCCCACCGGACAGTCCATCGGCTCGTACCAAAGCTTTATCTGAAATTCCGACAATTTTTAAAGCTTCATAAGCATCATCTATCCATTCTTGAGGCCATTTTTTAAAAATACCTCCTAAAAAATGATCATTAAATTGACCAAGGAGACCCATTAAAACATTATTTAAAACATTGCGACGGTTGATTAAATTAAAATGTTGAAAAACCATCCCTATTTTAGTTCGAACTTCTCTCAATTTAAACTCATTCACATGAGTTATTTCTTGTCCCTCAAAAGAAATTGAACCCGAAGTGGGTTCATGAATTCGATTTATGCAACGCAATAATGTTGATTTTCCTGATCCTGATAGACCAATTACAGAGAGAAAAGCTCCTTTGGGGACATTAAAACTTATTCCTTTTAAAGCTTTTGTGCCATTTGGATAAGTTTTGACAAGATTATTCACTTGCAAAATATAATTATGATTTTGCTCCGTCTGTAATGTCACACGGTAACCCCTTTAATTTTATTTCGATTAGAAAATATTTAGTTTTGTAAATGGATCTGGTAATGACTCACCAAATTCCAGATTATAACCCTCACTATTTCCTAGTTGGACTCGATAATAAATGTCAAGGTATCCCATGACTTTTGATACATATTTTTTTGTTTCTTGAAATGGTATATTTTCATAAAATTCATCAATTGATAAAGAATTATTTTGACCTATCCAACGATTCACTGCTTCTGGGCCACTATTATAAGCGGCCGTAGCAAGCAAGTAGTTCCCTTTATATATTTTAAGTAACATTCTTAAATACCAGGCTGCATATGCAATCGATTGTGATGGTTCTTTTAATAAACTAATATTAAAATTTTCCTTACCAATATGTTTTGAAATATTTATTCCTGTATATGGCATAATTTGCATTAATCCTATAGCTCCAACCGGACTTTCTGCCAAAGGATAATAAAGAGATTCTGCGCGCATAATAGATAATAACCAAAAAGGATCAATATTAGCTAATTTGGATGCATTTTGAACATCATTCCAATAAGCCAATGGAAAATTTAATTTCCAATAATTTGTTTTTTCAGTCCAAATTTCATCTGCACCATATTCATCAAGCGTATTTGGAAAATTATTTCTCGCTAAATCAGAAGCCATTTTATAATCAGTAGCCATATAAGAAAGATTAGCAAGCATTATAATTTGATTCTTTTTTAATTTTTTCAAATTTATTTTTTTAATATGAATCATAGCAACATCATTTAAATTATAGGACACAAGTTTTCTTATATACTCTAGGTTTTTATCTTTAAGTTTTCTTTTGATAAAAGGATTATTTTTCGAAGTATAAAAATCTTTATATTTTAACCCTTCATTCATTAAATTTTTTTGACTTGAATTTTTAAGTCTCCATCTAGAAAAAATAGGATAAGGATAATCTGAATTTTTTTGAGATATTTCAGTTAATTTTTTACTATATTTTTCTTTATCACCATTTTTTTTATCAATTAATGCCAGCCAATATTGAAATTTCGTATTTGTAGATTCTTTTTTATTTTGTGTTAAAAAATTTTTACCTACTTTTTCTGCATCATTTAATTGATTTGATAAATAATACTGCCAAAATAAAAACCAATCTTGATCTTCTCTTGCATTAAAAAGATTCGATTGATTTGTAAAGTTAGCTGATTCAGAATGTTTACCAGCATAATGTAACGACATCGCATATTTTGTTCTTGCCGTATCCGCAAATTTTGAATTTGGCATTTCTGTGAATAGTTTGTAATAGGATTGAGCTGCATTATTCGGTTGATTTAATGCATTATATACTCTTCCTTGCATATCTAATATTTTATCTTTAATAGTTAAGTCATTATATGCTTTGGAAGATGATAAATAGTTTAACAAAAGCTCTGCTATATCATATTCTCTTGCAGATATTAATAGATCAATGATACCTAATATTTTTTCTTTTTCTTGTTGATTTAAATTATCTGAAGGTCTATTTGGAATAGGATTAAATGGATTTATTCCAACTAATGCTAATATATAATTGCGTGAGTCTGCTTGTTTCCCAATTCTTTTATATACTTCTCTAGATAAATATTGAAGATTTTCTTCTCTAAAATATAAACTTCCTAAACTTCCTCCTGAACATTCTATTTTTGAAAGAATGTTCATAGCCTCTCTTCCCGATTTTTCTAATGGATAAAATAACAAAGGTTTCTTTAAGAAAGATAATGTTAAATTTGGTTGATTAAAAAACATAGCAGCCTGTGCTAATTTTACTAAAACATCATTTAATTTTTCCCAATTTGTATTTTGATCTATTATAGTAGAATGAACTCTATAATATTCAATTGCTTCTGCTTTTAATCCGGAGTCTAATAAAGCATCTAAGTATAAAGGAGCTAATAATGGAAAAGTGATTGTATTTTTTTTATTTGATAAAGATTTTAATAACAAAATTGTCCCTGAGTAATCTTTTATTTTGTATAAATATTCACCATAATAAATTCGAAATAAATTAGACTGCATTTCATTCATTTTCGCCTTTTTAGGCTTTAAATATTTAATTGCAACATCAATATATGATTTTTCATCGGCATCAACAGCAAGATTTAAAAGGCCAAGATAGGAATAGATTTGATCCTCTCCCTTTTTTTCTTTCATTGCCTGTTTTTTAATTTCTTCAAGTGATTTAACTTCTTGTTGATTTTTTTGTTTTAAAAAATCTTGATAAAAAGTGATATACTTTTTACCCATGATTTCTGAATTGGTGCTTTCTCCAGCGAAAGATTTTTGTATAATACAAATGCCGCCTATATAGGCAAAAACATAAAGGAAGAGCATGCTTAAAAAACTTAAATGGCTTCTGCATCCCATATCAATTCTTATCCTCGCCCAAATTTGTTGGGGACTATTAATGTTTGTCTGGATTAGATGGTACATCCTAAGAAGCCAAGAGATAAATAGCTTCATCGAAAAAATTCCCGTACCTGCCACAAGTTCAGGTCAGTGGGTTATCCTTTCGCAAGGATGCATCTTAATGGGTTTCATACTAATAGCATTGTATATGATTTTTGTTAGCCAAAGACGTTTATCTCGAATCACAAAAATGCAAGACACCATTCTTAGCAATGTTACCCACGAACTTAAAACTCCTCTTGCTAGTATACGCCTTTATGCAGAAACGATGCTACTTCGAAACGTACCTGAAGAAGAAAGAAAAAAATTTTTAACAAGAACTCTAAAAGAAACAGAGCGGTTGCAAAAACTAATTGATACCGTACTTATTTCCGCAAGACTCGAATCTGATAAATCTTCCTTAGCACATAGTCGAATTAATTTAAATGAATTGCTAACAGGATGTTTTAATCAAGTAAGAGATCGTTTTGGTGATTTACGAACTTTTGAATTTCAAAACCTTTCTTTAAAAGAAGAAAATGCACATTTTATTTGGGGAAACCCTTACCATTTATCGATGCTTTTTGATAATTTACTTGATAATGCAGTTAAATACACAAATAAAGGTGGGCTCATTCAAGCTGGGGTGTTATTAAAAAAAGATTCCTTACAAGTTTTTATAAAAGACAATGGTTTTGGAATTGAAAAAAATAATTTAAAAAAAATATTTAAAAAGTTTTATCGAATTGAAAGAAATTCAAAAATGAAGGTGCAAGGTTCAGGACTTGGCTTATCTGTATGCCAATCTATTGTTAAAGAACATCATGGAAAAATTTTCGCTTTAAGCGATGGACTACATAAAGGAACAACATTTTATGTCGAACTCCAAAGACTTTCTCCTCATTGTTGAGGATGAAGAATCAATTGGCGATGGATTAAAATTTAATTTTGAAGCAGAAGGCTTTGAGGTTATTATTATCTCAGATGGTTTAGAGGCAATTGAGTTTATTAAAATTAATTTTGAAAAAATCTCTACAATTGTTTTAGATATTATGCTTCCTCAATTAGATGGATATGAAATTTTAAAAAAAACTCGAATTCTTGCTGAAAGAATTCCAATATTAGTGCTAAGCGCAAAAAGTTTAGAAAATGATCGCATAAAGGCTTTTGAGTTAGGCGCTGATGATTATGTAACAAAACCATTTAATCTTTCTGAAATTATACTAAGAGTAAAAAGATTAGTTCAACGTAAAAAATGGTATAAAACAGATGGAATTCAAACTCCTAAAAAGTTTGGTCTCTCTATTTTTGACCCCGAAAGATTAACAATAACAAGAAATGATGGCGTCATTCATCGCATCTCCCCAACAGAAGGTTTGCTTGTTCAGGTTTTTTTAGAAAATGAAAATAAAATATTAACAAGAAATGATTTGCTTCAAAAAGTATGGCAATATGATGCGATAATTGAAACAAGAACGGTTGATGTCTTTGTAGGAAAGCTTCGTAAATATATTGAAAAAAATGCTGCAAAACCAGAATTTATAATTTCTGTTCGCGGGGTGGGTTACACTTATATTTCCGAAAATAAAAATTGAAATTTTAATCGATTTAAAAATACTCGCATCTTGCCGTGCCATAAAATACATGTCATAATTTTTTTACAATGTTAATCGACATTGGGCAAAACACAATTTTGTTTTGCTTTACCTAAACTCTTTTGTTCTCTCGCCCTTTGTGGCTGCGTTGTGTGGTTATCCACTGTGAGACAAAATTATATGGAGTGGGTCAATATATGACTAAAGCCGCTGTTTCTATAACACCACTTTTGTGTTGTCGTTCGTTTCGATCTTCCCTCGAAAAAGGAGAATACATTCTTTTAGGAGGATCAACTGGTACCTTACTTTATGAAAAAGGTATCTTTATTAATCGCTCCTTTGAAGAAGTAAATCTTTCTCAACCCGATTTAGTATATCAAATTCATTCTGATTTTATTAACTCTGGCGCTCAAATTATCAGTACAAATACCTGGGGAGCAAATTCTTTAAAATTAAAGTCTTTTGGATTAGAAAAAAAAATAAAAGAAATAAACACATCAGGAGCTAAAATTGCTCGAAAAGCAGCGGGAACAAACTGCTGGGTCGCAGGAACAATGGGGCCACTTGGTGTTCGTATCGAACCTTGGGGACCAACTTCTCTAGACGAAGCAAAAACCATCTTTAAAGAACAAGCTAGCGCTCTTATTAAAGGTGGAGTCGATCTTTTTATCTTAGAAGGTTTCCCAGATTTATCCGAAATTCAACAAGCCATATTAGCAATAAAAGAATTAGATGATTTTCCTATTATTGCCATGATGAGTATTAACGAAGAAGGTTACAGTTTATACGGAACAGAACCTGAATGGTTTATTAGAAAATTAGATGAATGGGGAGCCGATGTCGTTGGTGTTGATGGCGGAAATGGCCCTGCACCCATGATTGAGTTATTAAAGAAAATAAAAAAATCAACAAAAAAACCTATTATTCTTTACCCAAATGCAGGTCAACCTCGCATGGTTGATGGTCGTTTAATTTACATGGCAAGCCCAGAATACATGGGCGAATTTGCAAGACAGGCTCTTTTAAAAGGAGCGCAATTATTAGGTGGCAGTAGCGGAACTTCACCTGCTCATACTAAAATTATGTCCGGTGCCATTCGACAAGCAAAAGCGTTTGATATGACCGAGCATAAGGTAACAGATATTTCTGAACATCCAATCCATGTCCATACAACTAACGTACCAAGAACGTTACAAAGCAATTGGTCCCAAAAAATAGCCGATGGAAAATTTGTTGTCAGTATGGAACTTCTCCCTCCTAAGGGATTAGAAATTGAAAGAATATTAGAGCGCTCTAAAATATGCAAAGATAATAATATTGATGCTATTAATATTCCCGATGGTCCAAGAGCATCAGCAAGAATGAGCTCACTTGCTACTGCATGTATAATTGAAAGAGAAATTGGTATTGAAACTGTGTTACATTATGCATGTCGAGACAGAAATTTATTAGGCATTCAAAGCGATTTATTAGGAGCTTCAGGTTTAGGAATTAAAAATATTCTTTGCATAACAGGAGATCCCCCCAAAATGGGACCTTATCCAAATGCAACTGCAGTTTTTGATATTGACGCGATTGGTCTTGTAAACATGGTAACAAGATTAAATTCGGGTCTAGACCTTGGCGGATCTAGTATTGGTCGTCCTACTTGTATGAGTGTTGGTGTGGGCGCAAATCCTGTGGCATCCGATATTGAAAAAGAAAAATCTCGTTTTCGATATAAAGTAGAAGCTGGTGCAGAATGGGCAATTACACAACCCGTTTTTGACTCCGAATCTTTATTTCGTTTTTTAGAATTTTCATCACAATTTTCAATTCCGATTATAGCTGGTATTTGGCCTTTAAAAAGCATTCGTAATGCAGAATTTATGGCCAATGAAGTCCCTGGTGTTTATGTTCCAAATAAAGTTCTTGAACGTATGCGCAAATGCAAAACCGCTGACGAACAAATGGAAGAAGGAATTTTAATTGCACGCGAGTTAATTGAAGAAATTAAATCATCCGTTCAAGGATTACAAATTAGTGCTCCACTTGGAATGGTTGATTTTGCTTTAAAACTTTTTTAATTTTAAAATTATTAAATAAACAGCGGAAATACTTATGTCAAAACCAATAATTCATTTTGTATTAGAAGATATGGATGTAGAAGTTCCTGTTGGCGCATCATTTCAAGAAATTGTTCAAGCAAGCGAAGCCGATGTTACTTTTGGCTGCCGTAACGGAACATGTGGAACTTGTCGCATTCGAGTTGAAAAAGGAATGGAAAATATCTCAAGTTTGGAAAGAGAAGAAAAAGATTTTTTAGAGTCTATAGAAGCACCATCAAACGAAAGATTAGGTTGTCAAATTCGAATAAATGGAAATTGTTCTATTAGCTATATAGGTCTTTAAAATGAAAAAAACGATATCAGATGCAATAAAAGAAAGAGTTCTTATTCTTGACGGCGCAATGGGAACACAAATATTTAATCACAATCCTTCCATCGAAGATTATGGTGGAATCGAATTTGATGGCTGCGTTGAACTCTTAAATGAAAGAAGAAAAAATTGGATCCAAGAGATTCATCATAATTATTTTCAAGCAGGTTCCGATGCTGTTGAAACAAATACATTTGGTTGTAACGAAATTGTTTTATCTGAGTTTGGAATTGCAAATAGAACTCTCGATTTAAATATACAAGCCGCAAAATTAGCAAAAGAAGTTGCAAATAGCTTTCAAAGTTCTAAATATGTTATAGGAAGTGTTGGACCAGGTACGAAATTAATTACATTGTTACAAATTGATTATAAAACTTTATATCAAAGTTATTATACTCAAATGAAAGGATTATTATTAGGCGGTGTTGATGTTATTTTAATTGAAACTTGCCAAGATATTAATCAAGTTAAAATTGCAGTAAGAGCTGCAAAAAAAGCAATGAACGAAGTAAATAAACAAGTTCCAATTTGGACTCAAGTAACTATAGAAACATCTGGAACAATGCTAGTAGGTAGTGATATTCAATCTGCCTTAACTGCAATTGAATGTTTAGGCGTCGATGTTTTAGGCATGAATTGTGCAACGGGCCCAGATGAAATGAGACAACATATTGCCTATCTTGCGGAATCTTCTTCATTCGCGTTAAGCGTGTTACCTAATGCAGGATTACCACAAAATGTAAGTGGCAAAACAGTTTATCCTCTTGGCCCCATCGATTTTGCCACTAAAGTGATTACTATGGCGAAGGATTTTTCACTAAATGTGATCGGTGGATGTTGCGGAACAACACCCGAACATATTAAAGAATTAGTAAGTCAGGCAAGTAGCTTAAATCCAGGTAAAAGAAAAGGAAAATACGAAACGAGTGTAAGTAGTTTATACACAAGTGTTCCTTTAGATTTAGAACCAAAACCTCTTTATGTTGGAGAAAGAACCAATGCAAATGGTTCTAAAAAATTTCGCGATTTACTTGCATTAAATGATTATGATGGCCTTGTTCAAATTGCAAAAGGTCAACTAAAAGAAGGAGCACATATATTAGATGTTTGTGTTGCCTATGTTTCTCGTAACGAAACAGAAGATATGGAATTATTATTAAAAAAACTTGTTACGCAAGTTAATATTCCTATCATGATAGATTCCACAGAAATTCCAGTTATCGAAAGAGCTTTACAAATTGCACCTGGAAAATGCGTTGTTAATTCAATTAACTTTGAAGATGGTGAAGAAAAAGCAAGAAAAATTCTAGATCTCTGTAAAGAATATGGTGCTTCTATTGTTGCATTAACGATTGACGAAGAAGGAATGGCAAAAACAGTAGAACGTAAACTGAATATTGCAGAACGAATTTATAATTTAGTTGTTCATGAATATAAAATGAGTCCTGGCGATCTTATTTTTGACCCTTTAACATTTACTTTAGGCAGCGGTGATGAAGAATTTAGAAAATCTGCAATTGCTACGATCGATGGAATTAGATTAATTAAAGAAAAATTTAAAGGCGTAAGAACGATATTAGGTTTATCCAATGTAAGCTTTGGTTTAAATCCTTATACTCGACAAATTTTAAATTCATTAATGCTTTATCATTCTGTTAAAAATGGATTAGATTTAGCAATACTAAATGCATCAAAAATCATTCCAGTTGCTAAAATAACCGAGGAAGATCGTAAATTATTTGAAGATTTATTATTTGATAAAAGATCGGATGAATACGATCCGCTTAAAAAAATTCTTCATAAATTTTCTGATGTAAAAAAAGATTTAAATCAAGAAACTGCAAAACGAAATTCCCTATCTTTAGAAGAACGACTCAAATTAGATATTATCGATGGTGAAAAACAATTTATTATTGAAGATTGCAGAGAAGCTCTTCACAAATACCCTCCTCTTCACATTATAAATAATATTTTATTGGAAGGAATGAAAGTTGTTGGAGAACGCTTTGGAGCAGGTGAAATGCAATTGCCATTTGTTCTTGAAAGTGCCGAAGCAATGAAAACAGCTGTTCGTGAACTTGAACCACATATGGAAAAAAAATCGGGCTATAGCAAAGGAAAAATGATCATAGCAACCGTAAAAGGCGATGTTCACGATATTGGAAAAAATTTGGTGGATGTTATTTTATCAAATAATGGTTTTGAAATTTTAAATTTAGGAATTAAACAGCCTATAGAATCTATATTAGAAAAATATAAAGGATCAGGAGCCCATGTTATTGGAATGAGTGGCTTGCTTGTGAAATCAACCGCTATCATGAAAGAAAACTTAGAATACATGGCTCTGCATAATCACAGCATTCCAGTAATATTAGGAGGAGCGGCTCTTACGAGAGAATTTGTCGAAAAAGAATGTCAATCTGTTTACAAAGGTCCTGTTTTTTATGCTTTCGATGCTTTTGAAAGTTTAAAAATTATGGAAAAAATTTGTGACCTAAAACAAGAAGAATTAACACCAGAAAAAATATTTGAAATCCGTAAATATGCAAAAGCGACAGAAAAGGGAACAGATTCAGATAAAAAGGAATCGGATAATGAAATAAAAGTGATTCGTAAAAGCGAAAAAACAATGCAACCCGATGAAAATGGACAAAGTCCTTGGGTTCGAAAAAATGAGAAAATACCCCTTCCTCCTTTTTGGGGCACAAAAATACGAGAAGTACCTTTAAAAAATATTTTTGAATATATAGATGAATTCGCATTAATAAGAAGCCGTTGGGGTTTTTTACAAGGTAACATGACAGAAGAACAATTTACGGATATTTTAAAAAATAAAGCGCAACCTTTATTTGAACAAATGAAGAAAAAATTTATTGAAGAAAATATAATAACTCCTAAAGCAATTTATGGCTATTTTCCTGTTTGTTCTGAAAATGACAAATTAATTGTATATGAACCAAACACTCAAGAGGGAACTCCAGTAGAAAATAGAAAAATAATTGCGGAATTTTATTTTCCAAGACAAAAATCAGGAAAAATTTTATGTATTTCGGATTATTTTCAAAATATTAAATCTGGAAAAATAGATACTCTTGGCGTTCAAATAGTTACTTTAGGTGAAGAAATTTCTCACATCACGAAAAAGCTTTATGATGAAGGAAATTTTACGGAATATTATTATCTTCACGGTATCGCTACAGAGCTTACGGAAGCATATGCTGAAGTCATTCATAAAAAAATCCGAACAGAATTAGGGATTGTTGGAAATGATGCAAAAAACCTAAGGCAACTTTTTAGCCAAGGCTATCAAGGCTCCAGATTTTCATTTGGGTATCCCGCATGTCCAAATATGGAAGGAAATAATACGTTATTAAATTTACTTCAAGCAGATCGAATTGGGGTAAAAATATCCGAAGCTTTCCAAATGCATCCTGAGCTAACAACAAGCGCTCTTGTTTCATGGCATCCACAAGCAAGATATTTTACAACTTGATGAATAAAAAATTAAGTTTTATAAAATAAATAAATGGAAAAATCTAAAAAAATTATTCATTATTATAAATAAAAATTAAATTTGAAAAACCCACAAAATAATCTAAACATAAAAAGAACATATAAATTTAAACATAAGTTAACTATAAAAAATAAGAATAAAATTATAATCGCTATGTTTATTTATTAACAAACATAACAAGATATAAATTGTTTAATTCAAATGTAATTGGCAATTTATTGAATAAAAAACCCTTATTTTCGTTGACAGTTGGTCAATAATCGGCTACTAAGTCAATAGCATAAAAAAATATAGCTCTTTGTATTCCCTTTACTAACCTGATCGGAGAGTTCATGACTCTAATCAAAACTTCTGTTTGTACTTGTTTTTTTGTCCCTGCTTTTCTCTCTTTGTTTAGTTTAGCAATAAACGCATATGCAGCGGACGTTCCTGCTGGAACCAAACTCGCAAAAAAGCAAATATTTAATGTAGGTATCGGTGCCGAAGCGCCAACTTTAGATCCTCAAAAAGGACAAGATAATGTGAGCGCAAGAATTGGTTACGATCTCTATGAAGGTCTTGCAACTGAAAATGAAAAAGGAGATATCGTTCCTGGTATCGCATCAAAATGGGATATTAGTAAAGATGGTCTAACTTACACCTTTAATATTCGCCCCAATGCTAAATTTTCAGACGGCTCACCCATTACTGCAGAAGATGCTGTTTTTTCTTATAGAAGACTTGTTGATCCCAAGCTAGCTTCTCCTTATGCCGAACTTATTTCTATGGTTAAAAATGCAGGAAGCATAGCAGCAGGCATTACAAAACCAGAAGAACTAGGTGTAAAAGCAATTGATCCTAATACTGTTCAAATAACGTTAACAAAATCGACCCCCTATTTTCTAAAATTAGTTGCTTTCGCAAATTTAGCGATTGTAAAAAAAGCAAATGTAGAAAAATTTGGAGAACAATTTACACAACCTGGTAACCTTGTTTCTAGCGGTCCCTATAAATTAAAATACTGGAAAATAGGAGATAAAGTAACAACAGAAAGAAACACTAATTATTGGAATAATAGCAAGACTGTGATTGATACAGTAAATTATTTTCCAATTTCTGATGTCAATACAGAATTACAAATGTTTCAAACGGGACAACTCGACTTCACATATGATATTCCTTCCGATAAATTTCAAGATTTAAAAAAATCATTAGGGAAACAATTATTTGCAAAGCCTTATCTATCCATGTACTTCATCGATTTTAACAACAGCATCGCTCCTTTTAAGAATAATCCAAAATTACGCCAAGCACTTTCCATGGCGATAGATAGAAAAGTTCTTGCGGAGAAAGTAACAGGTCGCGGTGAAATTCCATCATATGATATTGTTCCTTTTGGAACTTCTTCATACAAACAACAAAATTATTCTTGGGAAAAGTTAACTCCAGAACAACGTATTGCGGAAGCGCAAAAACTATATAAAGAAGCAGGTTATTCAAAAGAAAAGCCTTTAACAATTTCCTACTCTTACAATACAAACGCCTTACATAAAAAAGTGGCTATCGCACTTTCGTCCATGTGGGAACAAAATCTCGGAGTAAAAGTTTCCTTAACAAATCAAGAATGGAAAGTATTTTTAACGGAAAGAATGGAAGGTAGATACGTTACAGCGCGAGATGGATGGATTGCAGATTATAACGACCCAAGTTCATTCTTAGATTTATTTCAATCAAAATATCCTCAAAATAATTCAAAGTATAAAAACCCAAAATACGATGAACTTATTTTAAAAGCATCTTTAGAACAAAATTTGGAAAAACGTTCCAAAATTCTTGAGCAAGCATCTTTGGTTATGATGAATGATTATGCAGCAATACCACTTTATACTTACGTAACAACTCACCTTGTAAAAAGTCATTTAGGTGGACATAGTGGAAACAATCCATTAGATCATCAATATACAAGAAATTTTTATATCATAGACAATCTAACTTCTGCGAGTCGATAAAATATTCTAAGTAAACATCTTAATTGTTTACTTAGAAATCTTAATTGTTCTTAATTTTTAAAAGATTTTTTTATTACTTTAAGTCGAGGTTTGGCATTTATGGTTTCCTATACTATAAAAAGATTTCTTGGCGCTTGGCCAACATTAATTGTCCTTATTACTTTATCTTTTTTTCTTATGCGTGTTGCACCAGGTGGTCCTTTTTCAGGAGAAAAAGTTCTAAGCGCTGCTGTTCAAGCAAATCTTGATGCTAAATATCACTTAAATGATCCTATTTTTATTCAATACCTAGACTATTTATGGTCTCTTGCAAAAGGCGACTTTGGTCCTTCCTTCAAATACCCAGATTGGACTGTAAATCAATTGATAAACCAAGGCTTTCCTGTTTCCTTATGGATCGGTGGCTGGGCTATGTTTATTGCAATTGTTATTGGAGTTCTTGTTGGTTTCCTAGCAGCTTTTAAACAAAATACTTGGGTAGATTATATTGCAACAGGAATGTCAATGACTGGAATTTCAATTCCAAGCTTTGTAACAGCGCCTATGTTTACTCTTTTATTTGCGGTTGTTCTTGGCTGGGTACCTGCGGGTGGATGGAATGATGGTGCTTTTTTAAATATGATACTTCCTGTTACCGCGTTAGCTCTTCCTCAAATTGCCATTATTAGTAGAATCATGAGAGGAAGCATGATTGAAGTTTTAAGAAGTAACTACATCAGAACAGCAAAAGCAAAAGGAATTCCAAATCGAATTATTCTTTTTCGACATGCGATACGCCCAGCTATTCTTCCTGTCATTTCCTATCTTGGACCAGCTACAGCTGGAATTATCACAGGCTCTGTAGTGGTTGAACAAATATTTAGTCTTCCTGGTTTAGGTAGTTACCTTGTTAAAGGAGCCTTAAACAGAGATTACACCTTAGTTTTAGGATCTGTAATTTTAGTAGGGGCACTTATTATTGCATTTAATTTTATAGTTGATGTTCTTTACGCTATGATAGATCCAAAAATTAAATATTAATAAGGATAAATTATTTATGTCTACCACACCGAGTATTACCAACATGAATAAAAAAGCAATTGTTCTAAAATCAATTGAAAAAAATGCGGAAATAAAAGGAAGAAGCCTTTGGAAAGATGCTATCCGGCGACTGTCTCGGAATAAAGCAGCGGTCGTTAGTTTATTTGTTTTATTTTTTATTACGGTTTTAGTTATTTTTGCTCCTTTATTCTCTCATTACGAAATGCAAGATACGGATTGGAATGCCATTGGTCTATCACCAGGTTTTTCAAATTTACATTTTTTTGGGACAGATGATTTAGGTAGAGATGTTTTTGCAAGAACTCTTTATGGCGGAAGAATGTCTCTTCTTATTGGTATTATTTCAAGTATTGTCAGTGTTGTAATTGGAATAGCATATGGAGCTACTGCTGGTTTTCTCGGTGGAAAAATTGATGGATTTATGATGCGAATTGTAGATATTATTTATTCGTTACCTTTTATGTTTTTTGTCATTTTATTAATGACTTTTTTTGGACGAAATATCTTTTTAATTTTTATTGCAATCGGCGCTGTAAATTGGCTTGATATGGCCCGAATCGTTAGAGGACAAACATTAAGTTTAAAAAGTAAAGAATTCATTGAAGCCGCTCACGCAGGTGGAGTAAATTCTCCAACTATTATTATCAGACATATTGTTCCTAATATTTTAGGTATTGTTATTGTTTATGTTACTTTAACAATTCCTCAAGTTATATTAACAGAATCTTTTTTAAGTTTTTTAGGTCTTGGCGTTCAAGAACCCGCTACAAGCTGGGGTGTTCTTATTAATGACGGTGCACAAAACGTAACAATTGCTTGGTGGCGTCTGGTTTTTCCAGCAGCTTTTTTAGTTATTACATTATTTTGTTTTAATTTTATCGGTGATGGTTTACGCGATGCTCTCGATCCAAAAGACCGCTAATATACTGGGGTGTTTTCATGACTTTACTAAGTGTAAATAATTTAAATGTTTCCTTCTCAACTCCAGATGGTTTTGTGAAAGCTGTCAATGGAATTAGTTTTTCTTTAAATCCAGGAGAAGCTTTAGGAATTGTGGGGGAATCGGGTTCTGGAAAAAGCCAACTTGTATTAGGCCTAATGGGACTTCTCGCTCAAAATGGAAAAACAACAGGAAGTGTTAAATTTAATAATAATGAACTGATAGGTTTAAATCAAAACGAATTTAATAAAATTCGTGGTGATAAAATATCAATGATCTTTCAAGATCCCATGACTTCATTAAATCCTTATTTAAGAATATCAAAACAAATGACTGAGGTTTTGATGTTTCACAAAAATATGAGTTATAGTGATGCAAAAAATGAATCTATAAAAATGCTTGATCTCGTTAAAATACCAGATGCAAAAAACAGAGTAGATATGTATCCACATGAATTTTCTGGTGGGATGAGACAGCGAGTTATGATAGCTATGAGCCTACTTTGTAAACCCGATCTTTTAATTGCAGATGAACCTACAACAGCATTAGATGTTACTGTTCAAGCTCAAATTGTAACTTTACTTTGTGAACTTAAAAAAGATTTAGGAACAGCGATCATCATAATTACTCATGATTTAGGAGTTGTTGCAGGAATTTGTGATAATGTTATGGTTATGTATGCAGGAAGAACAATGGAATATGGTCCTGTAAATCATATATTTTACACTCCGCAACATCCTTATACACAAGGTTTATTAAAATCAATTCCAAGACTAAATGATGAAACTTATGGAGATCTTCCTACCATTCCCGGAAATCCACCGAGTCTATTAAATTTACCAAAAGGTTGCCCTTTTCAAGAAAGATGCATGTATGCAGAAGAAAAATGCGCTGTAAAACCACCACCTCTTGTTACTTTTGGAAATGATCTTAAAAAAGCATGTTATTTGGAGATCCAACAATGAGTGAAACCATTTTATCTGTAGAAAATTTAAAGGTACATTTTCCAATTGCAAAAAAAGGATCTTGGTTTAAGAAAGTAACACTTAAAGCAGTTGATGGTGTTACTTTTGATCTGCAAAAGGGAGAAACATTAGGCGTTGTTGGCGAATCTGGTTGCGGCAAATCTACACTTGCAAGAGCCATTATGCGACTCCTTCCTGCAACAGAAGGGAATGTTACTTTATTAAATAAAAATTTATTGGCTCTAGATAAATCCAAAATGAGAGAAGCACGTAAAGATATTCAAATGATCTTTCAAGATCCTTTAGCATCTTTAAATCCTAGAATGACAGCAGGTGAGATCATTGCAGAACCCCTAAAAACTTTTTACCCCAAGTTATCTAGCAATGAAATTAAAGCAAAAATTACAAATTTAATGAATTTGGTAGGATTAATTCCTGAGCATATAAACCGCTATCCACATGAATTTTCTGGTGGCCAATGTCAAAGAATTGGAATTGCACGCGCTCTTATTTTAAACCCTAAAATAATTGTTTGTGATGAACCTGTCAGTGCTTTGGACGTTTCAATACAAGCTCAAATTGTAAACTTATTAAAAAAACTACAAAGAGATCTTGGCTTAACTCTCGTTTTTATTGCGCACGATCTTAGTATCGTAAAACACATTAGCGATCGAATTATGGTTATGTATTTAGGCAGACCTGTTGAAATTGGAACACGTGAACAAATATATAAAAATCCTCTACATCCTTATACAAA
>NZ_JBIPMD010000203.1:0-5981 GCF_044369315.1 Silvanigrella sp. | reverse complement strand
AAAGTCATGGTTTTTATTGCCGTCATTTATTTTAACTCAAGAACAATCTGGTCTTTCTGTAGAATTATTACAAGCCAATCAAAAAACAAAGACTTTGGTTCCTTCTAATTTAAGTGAGAATTATAAAAGTAATGTCACAGCAAATAGAAATGATTTAAGATTTTCTTTATTTGAATCTATTGTCATTCCTATTACAAATAAATATTCACTTTCTGCAAATATGAATGCTTGGGTTTCATTCTCTCAAGCAAATTCAAATATGGATTGTAATTACCCAGGTGCTTCAAATACCTGTAATAATAAATTTCAGGAACAAGAAAAATCAATATATGGATATACTTTCTCATTGCAAAACAAATATGAATTTTTAATTCATTTTATGCGTTATACTTTAAGTATGAGAAGACCTTATTTAAATGAGTTTTATGGCGCACCTGAAGGATTATTGCCAAATATTAATTTGTTACCTGAGAGTAGTAAAAAATTTGAAACAGGTTTTCGAACTTTATTTGGAGAAATTGGTTACTTTCATGCTGATGATACCAATTTAATTTTCTTACAACAAACAAGTCCTAATACTTCTCAATATCAAAATATTGAAAATGGTTATAGAGACGGTATGTATATAAATTCTGATTATTATATTTTAGATTTTTGGAAAGTATATTTTTCTTATCAATATTTAATTTCAAAAATGATTATAGAAAATGAAGAAACCTATGTTCCAAGGAGTGCAAAGCACTACATAAATACAGGGACAAACTTTGAAAATATTTTGCTTGGCTATATATTAGATTATCAAGCGTTATTTGGATCTTATTTTAATATGAATTGGCAAAGCCCTTTTTATTTAGATTATGCAAACATAAATGAAATGGATGTTCCTCCTCTCTATAATGCAGGTATTTCTTATACTCTAACAGATAAATTGAATTCTCAAAATTATACCATTTCATTTGATATTTATAATATTTCAAATGAAACATATTCTTCAGTTTCGAATTCTACTGGCTTTATTCAGCAAATGCAGACAAATGGTTATATTGGTTATCCTCCTCCGGGTCGCAGATTTTATATTTCTTTTATAGGTGAGTTTTAATATGATAATAAACAAATTAATTATTGTTTCCCCATTTTTATTGACAACTCTATTTATTGCTTGTGGAAAAAAAAATAACATAAATCCCGAATTGAAAATTTCAGATACAAATTCTTATTTTGTGACAAATAAATGGGGAGAATTTAGTAATTTATACAGTTTTGATTTTGCAACAAATAAAACGAATCTTATTTTATCGCGGCCTGCAAGCGGGGATCCCGTTGTATTTCAAAAATATGATAGTTTAAATAAAATTCAAGGAATTTATTTTGCAGAACGTTTTTCAACTACAAAACTTTCTCGTGTTACTTATTTTTCTTCAATGTCAAAAAATTCTGGGATTGAGCATACTCAATTTCCAATGAATTTATATAATATTATTTCAGTAGATGATAATATAATTGGAATTGGATATGATAGAGGTGAAATCATAAAAACTGACTTATCTTTACAAAATACAATATTAAAAAGCACACAAATATCAAATTTAGAATATCAAGATTTAGAAAATCCATTAAAATCTGAAACAAATGTTACTTCCCTATTATATGCATATGGAAAAGTTTATCTTGTTTCTATTGGTAATTATAAAGATAAAAATATAAAGCCGACAATTTATCAACTTTCAGATGACTTACAAACAGCAGAAAAAATAGGTGGTGTTTCTGATTGTTTTAATGCTTTAAAACAAGTGAATGTGATTGATAAAAGTAAATTGGTTATTTCTTGTAATCCCTACCCAAATACTCAAGTTGCTAAAATGAATTTATTTTTGATAGACGTTTCCACAATTAAAGATCGGGGAAGTCCTTTAATAAAAGAAATCATTTCAAAAGATAGAGATGAAAATGGAATTCAACAGTTTGAAATTGGAGGAATTTCCGAAGATAAAAATTCTATTTTTGTAACGGAACGTAAAAAAATTGATAATCAAGACTGGAAAAATAGCGTCATTATTTCTTCTTATTGGATAGATTTATCTTCACCTGAAAGTATTACTATTAATGATATAACAAGGCAAACTCCAGTGAACTCAGTAGCGGGTTCTGTTACTTATAACTATGAAGCGAAATCTTATTTATTTAGTTGTCTTTTAGATGCTTCGAATTCAACTTGTATAAAAAGTAAGGGTGCTGTATCTCAAAGCAGGAATGCTAAAAATAGCGTTCAAATTGATTTTGGTATAAAGGGAGTTGATGAAATTAAATTTCCAACCCCTGTTTTTTAACAGAAAGAATAAAAACAAATGAATTTATCCTTGCTATTCTATTGTCGAGCTGGCTTTGAAAACGATTGTGCATCTGAAATAATGGAATACGCAAGCGCTAAAAACATTGAGGGCTTTGTTAAAGCAAAGATAAATACAGCCCATGTGCTTTTTCAAGCTCATAATCCTCAAGAAATTGTCACATTATGGAATGATTTGCAGCTAAACGATCTTGTATTTGCAAGGCAAGTTTTATTAACTTCTCAATTATATTCAGATCTTCCTGAAAAAAATAGAACCATACCTATATTTAAAGCATTTGAAGAAAATTTTTCATTTATTATAAATGAAAAAAAATATTTAGATGATCTTTTTATTGAAGCACTTGATACAGATGAACATAAAGAAGTGCTCACATTTTGTAAAAAATTTACGAGTCCTATGCTCTCTGAATTAAGAAAAAAGGGATATGTCATTGGGGATAAAAACCAACGAGCTCTGAGATTACATCTTTTATTTTTAACAGGTCAGTCTTGTTATATTGCCCTTTGCGCTCCTAAAAAAGCCTCTCAATGGTTTATGGGGATTCCTCGTTTAAAGTTTCCAAATGATGCCCCAAGTCGTTCCACTTTAAAGCTAGAAGAGGCCTTTTTTGTCTTTTTTAATGAGAGTGAACGTGAATTACGTTTGAAGCAAGGGGTGACAGCAGTCGATCTTGGTTCATCGCCAGGGGGGTGGACTTATCAATTTGTAAGGCGAGATATCTATGTTATTGCTGTTGATAACGGAGAAATGAACTCAGCTCTTATGAAAACAGGATTGGTTGAGCATTTAAAAGAAGATGGATTTAAATATCGCCCTAAAAAACCAGTTGATTGGATGGTTTGTGACATGGTTGAAAAACCAAAGCGAATTGCAGAATTAATAACGGAATGGGCTGTAAGAAAGCTTGCTAAAGACTTTATTTTTAATTTGAAACTGCCAATGAAAAAAAAGCACTTAGAAGTGAAAGAATGTTTAAATATAATTACCCAAGAATTGAATTTAGAAGGTCTTTCTTATAAATTAAAATGTAAGCATTTATACCATGATCGAGATGAAGTTACTGTTTGGTTATCTTTAGGATAGTTTTTTATTCATCTTTTATTCATTTGATTCCTGTTTTTAAGTAACATGCAAAAGGAGTTGAATAATGACTTATTTTAATCATAAGAATAAGATCTTTAGGTCTATTTTTTTGTTGTTACTTAATTTTTTTAGTTGTTCAATTTATGCTGAAAATAAAATTGTTCTTTATGAAGGGGATAGCCTTCCGCCATACGCCATTCCAGAATCTGATTCTGGGGCAAGTGTTGAAATCATACGTGAAGCCTTTAAAACTCAAGATTATTTAGTTAAATTTATATATGTACCCATAACAAAATTAGCAGATGATCTTGATAAGGATCCACAGATTGATGGTGCCTCACGAAATATCTCTAAAAAAGCAGACCCAAATAAATTTTCAAATAATTATATTAAATTTCATAATTGTGTAAACACTTTAGAAGAAAATAATTCAATTAAAAATATGGATGATTTATCAAAATCATCCATTATTGCTTTTCAAGGAGCAAAATTATATTTAGGAAAAAAATATAATGACGCTGTTTCGTTAAATAGGAGTTATCGAGAAATTAATAATCCTTTAACTCAAACGAGTCAGCTTTTATTAGGAAGAATAAATGCAATTGTTTCTGATATCTATATTTTAAATTATAAAATAAAAGATTTTATTAAAATGTTCCCTGATATTAAAATTAAAAGCGATAAAATAAAATGCTCTATTTATCTTAATAATAAAGCATATAAAGCTTATTTTAAAAATAAAAAACACAAAGATTTATTTGATTTAGGTCTTGCAAAAATAATAAAAAATGGAAAGTACTCTATGATACTTAAAAAATATAAGATAGATGACACTTTAAACAAAAACTAATGTGGCATTTCAATAACAAAACAAGTATTTTTAGTGTTTGTATCTAAATAAAACTTTCCATTGTGTTCTTCAATTATTCCTTTAGCAGTACTTAATCCTAGTCCTGAACCCGTTCCTACTTCCTTTGTCGTAAAAAAAGGTTCCATGATTTTCATCTTGAATTTCTTTTGGAATACCAGGGCCAGAATCTAGAATACATATTTTAACAAACTTTGCTTCATTCTTAATTTTAATTTCTATAATTTTTTTATCGGATTTTTCTAATGCTTCATAAGCATTCATTAATAAATTTAATATAACTTGACTAAATAAAGTTGGTTTGCAATTTATAAATATTTCGCTCATTCTATAAGTATGATCATACTTTATTTCAATAACTTTCTTTTTAAATTTTTCTTCACACAGTAAAAGAGTATCTTCTAAAATTTTTAAAAAGGAAACTTTATCCTTTTTTTCATACTCAGAATTTTTTGTAAATTGGCGTAAGCTTTTAACGACTTTTGCAATTCGATTTGATGCATTTAAAATGATATTGAGATCATTTATGACTTCATTTTTATTTATTTCTTCATTTTGTGTATATGAATCTGATAAAAGTTGTATTTTGCCAATAATAATCATCAGTGGATTGTTAACTTCATGAGCAACACCAGAAGACATTTCTCCTAATGAAATCATTTTAGAATTATGAATAAAAGCTTTTTGATTATCAACAATTTTCTGGTTTTGTCTGCGAAGTTCAAAAAGTTTTATGACTTAATTCGAGAGAGCTTTTAAAATGAGTTTTTGCTGATCATCTAATTTACTAGGTTTCGAATCGATAACACAAAGGGTTCCTATTTTATGCCCAGATGGAGTAATTAAAGGAGCTCCCGCATAAAAGGTAACATTGGGTTTATTTACAACTAAGGGGTTGTCTTTAAAACGATCATCATTTAGTGCATTTTCAATAACAAAAACTTCATCTTGATATATGGCATGACCACAAAAAGAAACTTCTCTTGGTGTTTCGTCTGCATTTAAACCTTGTTTAGATTTAAACCACTGTCTATTTGTGTCGATTAAACTTATTAAAGCAATAGGTGTTTTGCAAATATAAGATGCGATTAATGTGATTTCATCGAGATCAATTTCGGGGGGAGTATCTAGGACATTATAATCTTTTAATGCTTTAAGACGTTCTTCTTCATTTTCTTTAATAGGAGCTTTTAGCATGAAGAAATTCCCTAAGATAAGTGTAATATTTTATCTTAGGTTAAAAAGTAACAAATATCAAAATTTATAGTAGTTTATTTTAGTTTAATAAACTATAGTTGTACTCTGCAGATTTAAAATCAGAAATAAGTTTTTGAACATCATTTAGAGAAGTATTAAATGAGGTAACTAAACGTATCGTGCAACTTTGATCTTTTAAGTTTTCAGAGAAAGTATAAAAATGGTAATTTTTAAAAATTTCATTTTTTAATGCAATAGGCAATTGAATAAAAATTTGATTTGTTTCAACTCGATTTATTATTTTTAAATACCTGCAATCTAAAAATCCCATTTCAATTTCTTTTGCCATTTTATTTGCATTTAGAGCGTTAGATAACCATAAATCATTTTGGAAATAGGCAATAAATTGAGCAGGAATCATGCGCATTTTAGAAAATAACTGCATGGATTGTTTTTGGATATAACCAAAATCTTCTAATAAT
>NZ_JBIPMD010000202.1:0-6024 GCF_044369315.1 Silvanigrella sp. | reverse complement strand
ACAAAACCCAAAAGATTGGTTGCCTTGGAATTATCTCGATACCATCAACAAAATCAAAAACCACTCTCTATAAAAAATTTACTAGCATTCATTTTGTTTGTAAAATGCACTTATTGGTAGGACACGCAACAAATCAACAGATCAATTCTATAATATGTAATGATGGATTTTCACATGAATATATTTACTATAGTATTTTAAATATTCAGAATCATTTAACAAAGATGTCTAATGTAACAACTCTTCCAATAATTAATAAGACTGATTTTGAAAATCTTAAATTAACTCTACCAAGTCTTTCCAATCAAAAAAAATCTCAAAAATCTTAAATTCTGTTGATATGATTATTGAATTGACAGAACAAAAAATAGAAAAACTTGAAATTTTAAAAAAAGGAGTCATGTTTGATCTTTTAACTAAAGGAATAGGACATACTAGATTTAAAGAGAGTTCACTCTTAAAAATACCTGAACAGTGGAAAATAAAGAGTTTAAAAGATACCTCTATTAAGATAATAGATGGTGATAGAGGGCAGCATTATCCAAATAAAAAAGAGCTTTATAAAAGAGGATTCTGCTTTTTTTAAATGCAACAAATGTTACTAAGTCTGGATTTAATTTCAAAAATGTTGAGTATATAAGTAAAATTAAAGATTCAGTTTTAAGTAAAGGGAAAATAAGACTAAAAGATATTGTAATCACAACAAGAGGCACTGTTGGTAACATAGCTTATTACTCTAATAAAATTGGCTTAAAAAATATGAGAATCAATTCTGGAATGGTAATCATAAGATCTGATGATAAAGAATTATTGAATGAATTTTTGTATCACTCTCTTCAATCATTTTATTTTGATTTTAATTATAATAAATTTGCGTCTGGTTCTGCTCAACCTCAATTACCCATTAAAGATCTTGGCAATTTTATGGTACCAATTCCTAAAATAAATGAGCAATTAAAAATTATAAAAGTAGCGAATCAAATTTCAAATAAAATTTTATTGTCAAATGTTCAACTTGAGAAATATAAAAATCTTAAAAAAGCTTTAATGCAAGATCTTTTAACTGGAAAGGTAAAATTAAAAAGATAAAAATGTATTTTTAAATTTTAATTAAAATTTGTTACTTTTTTTATTTGATGGTCTATTTTATCCATAGTCTCTTTGCCAACTATTCTTGAACACATAAGATATCTCTTTTCGTTATAATTAAGATCATCAACATCTTTTATAGTGAGCGAATTTTTGTAAATTGGAAATTCTTTAAATAAATACTCTGCTTCGTATCTTGATGTGAGCATGTAATCAGCATTTTTTTCTATAATTTCATTTAACATTTCATAATTGTCGTTTGAAGATAAAATAATTTCGTCTGGTTTCTCTGATTTCACCAAACCTGTTAAATAATTTTTTGTTTTATTTATCGTTTCTTCAATATAGTTTCCATAAGCGTAAACAATTTTTAATAATATTTTTCAATTTTTATTTTGCAAAATTTCTCTAAATGTTTTATATTATTTAAATCTATTATCATCTTTTCTTAAAAGAATAGAAGTTTTTTTATCTTTAAAATAGGGTCTTGAATAATAAACATAACTCATTCGTGATTTAATCATTAAGGCATTTGGATAACATACTTTTGTTTTATTTTTTTTCATCAATACCAGTGTTCGAACCATTGGAATATTATTAAATTCGTATTTTACATTAGCAGAATTTAGGATTTTGATTAATAAGTGATACGCAACTCCATCGGAAGGTTTTGAATCATTTTTCTTGTAAATGAAGAATGGCGTTCTTGGTTGAATATTTATGAATATAGTGTCAATTTCTTGTTTTTTTTCAATCTTATCTTTTGCGTATGTTTTGTTTTCTATATTAATTAAAAAAATAGAGATTATTAGAATATAGATTGAATTATTCATTAAATTAGACATAAAAAGCCTTCAGTGATTGTTTTAATTATAATAATGAAACAAGGTTAAAAATACAAATAATGAATGATACCTATATTTTTGACGTTATTATTAATTGATGATAAGCTCTTTGATTGACAAAGTTTTATTATTGTCAAAGGAAAAGCATTTTAATGTAAGAATTAAAATAATATACAATTATGTTATAATTTTTTATAATTAATAATTATAAGTTGGTTTAGAATGAAAAATATGTATAAGATTTTCTTTATATTATTATTTGGTTTATTAGTAGGAAATGTTTCATTTGCTCAAAAAGTTTTTCAAAGAGATGAGCTGACGCGATTTTCTGGAGGGAAACCATATACCTTTGATCCTACAAATGCGGATGATTCTCCTACTAATCTTGTTTTACAAGACTTATTTGAGGGGTTAACAAGGATAGATCAAAATGGAAAAGTTATTTTGGCTCTTGCTTCTTCTTATAAAGTTACAAATAATAAAAAATCGTATACTTTTAAAATTAGAACGGATGCAAAATGGTCTGATGGCTCAAAAGTAACAGCAGCTCATTGTGCTCTTCCTATTCAAAGAATAGTCAACCCTAAAATATTAACAACGATAGGCTTTTCTTCGTATCCTATTTTAAATAGCCAAAAAATTCTTGAAGGTAAAATGCCAATGCAAAAGTTGGGGGTTAAGATAATAAATTCGGAAACTCTTCAAATTGACTTGTCTCAACCGTTTCCTCGTTTTTTAGAACTATTAAGTGGTATAAATTATGTATGTTTAAATCCAAAAGATTTTAATTCAAAAGGTCTATTTATAAATAAAATTCCTGCTTTATCTAATTCTGCTTATAAAATAAAAGATTATCTGAAAGAAAAGTACATTCGTTTTGAAAAAAATCCTTATTATTATAATTTTAATAATGTAAAAATAAATAATGTTATTTATTATTTTACAGATGATATCCTTTCGCAAGTAAACATGTATATTACCGGACAAGCTGATATGACTTCTCCGAATATTTCGTCGAATGAAATTCCGTATTTGAATTCAAAGCTTCTTGAAAGTCAGTTAATATTAAATAGAACAGCAGACTCAATTATATTGATTTTAAATATAAGTAAAAAACCTTTTAAAGATAACATAAAGTTAAGAAAAGCAATTTCAATGATTATAAATAGAGATGATATAGCAAAAAAAATATTGTATGATTCTAAATTAATTTTATATGATATTGTTCCATATTATATTGAAGAGTACACTCCTTATATTCCAAAATGGGCTACTGTGACTTATGATGAAAGAGTTCATGAAGCAAAAAAAATTTATAAGGAGTCTGGCTATAACGAAAATAGTAAGTTAACAATAAAAATAAATTATAATTATAATCCTGATAGTTATAAAATTGTAGAATCTATATCAGAACAGCTTAAGAATCAATTAGGTATTACTGTAATTTTAAATCGACTGGAATATTATGATAATGTTACTTCTATGCGTGAAGCAAATTTTGAAATATCTTTGATTACATGGAATCCCAATTATCTAGATCCTATAGAATATTTAGGTTTATTAAAAAGCACTAAACATTATAAATTTTCATATATGAATAATCCTTTATACGACGATTTACTAGATAAGGCTACTTCTCAAATTGAAAATAAGAAAAGAAATATTTTATTTGAAAAAGCAGCAGCAATTGGGATGGAGTATTATTCTGTTATACCATTATTTGACAAATTATCACGATTTTTAGTGAATTCTGATATAGGTGGTTATAATGAAAATGATCCCTATTTAAAATTATATTCTCAGGATTTATATTTTAAAAAAATGACAATCAAATAGTATTTAGCTACTTGTTTTTTTGCAATATTTTTAAACATTTTAATTTAATTTATAATTATTGTAATTTGTAAAATAAAATAATATAACAGGTAAACTTTCATATTTTATTAAAAACAGAAAGGAGTTATAATGAATCTTGAAAATAAGGAAGATAATTCGAATTCTACAATTTTTAAAAAAGATTTAAGTGATAATAGTAAAGAAAAATCTTCTCATCCCTGTGTTATAGAAGCAAATTGGAAAGAAAAAGCTTTTAAGGTAATTTGTTCTACACCGCAGTTAATTATAATTTCATTAAGTGCTATAACTATTTTTCTTTTAAAAATATTACATACGTTTCTTCATACTATCCATCTTATAAAAAAATAATTTTTCTTTCTATTTTGCTATTATTTTTAATATAAATTAAAAGATTAATCAATAATTTAATAAAGAATAATTTATTATAAATTTCTATTTTTTGTATTAAAATATCGAAATATTAATTAAAATAAATTGTCATATCTATTATAATTTCTTGTTAATTAAATATATTGAACTTGACTTTACGTTACTCTTTTATTAGGAATTATTTGTTATTAAAATGGTCATCTATCTTCTGTGGCAAATATTATAAAGTTTTATTATTTTTGAATTAAAAAGTTGTTCTTTTAAAATAACAATGATCTTTAAAAAGCAAAAATTTTGCAGAACAATTTGTTCTTATTAAAATTCAACAATATTTTAAAAGGTGTGTTAAATGACAAAAAATAATAAATTAACAAACAATGCAGGAAATCCTGTTGTAGATAATCAAAATACAATGACAGCAGGTCGCTATGGCCCTCTCCTTTTGCAGGATATTTGGTATTTAGAAAAGTTAGCGCATTTTGATCGTGAAGTTATTCCAGAGCGTCGTATGCACGCAAAAGGTTCTGGAGCCTATGGAATATTTACAGTAACAAATGACATATCAAAATTTACAAAAGCTCATATTTTTTCTTCAATAGGAAAAAAAACAGATCTCTTTTTAAGATTTTCCACTGTGGCAGGCGAACGTGGTGCCGCCGATGCAGAACGGGATATCCGAGGCTTTGCTATGAAATTTTATACGGAAAAAGGAAATTGGGATCTGGTTGGAAATAATACACCTGTTTTCTTTTTACGGGACCCACTTAAATTTCCAGATTTAGCTCATGCAGTAAAAAGAGATCCTGTAACAAATATGCGCAGTGCTGAAAATAATTGGGATTTTTGGACTTTATCTCCTGAATCTCTGCATCAAGTAACAATTGTAATGAGTGAAAGAGGAATTCCTTTTTCATACAGACATATGCATGGCTTTGGCAGTCATACTTATAGTTTTTTTGATAAAGACAACAAGCGAAGTTGAGTTAAATTTCATTTTATTTCACAACAAGGGATAAAAAATATTTCAGATTCCGAAGCTGAAGCGATTATTGCGAAAGATCGTGAAAGCCATCAAAGAGATCTTTTTGAAAGCATTGAAAAAGGAGATTTCCCACGTTGGAAAATGTGTATTCAAATTATGTCTGAAAAAGACGTTGCAAATTGCAAATACAACCCTTTTGATCTTACAAAAGTTTGGTTGCATAAGGATTATCCCTTAATTGAAGTTGGAGTTTTAGAACTCAATCGAAATCCCGAAAATTATTTTGCAGAAGTAGAACAAGCTGCTTTTAATCCTGCAAATATCATTCCTGGGATTGGGTTTTCTCCTGATAAAATGTTGCAAGGAAGACTTTTTTCATATGGTGACACACAACGCTACCGCCTTGGAGTCAATCATCAGCTCATTCCTGTAAATGCGCCTCGCTGTCCTTATCACTCTTATCACCGTGATGGTGCAATGAGAGTTGATGGTAATAAAGGAAAAACTTTAAATTATGAGCCAAATAGCAAAGGTGAGTGGCAACAGCAAAGCAATTATGCCGAACCACATTTAGCTTTAGAAGGAACGGCAGGTCATTGGGATCATAGAGAAGACAAAGATTATTATTCTCAGCCTGGTCTTTTATTTCGCTTGATGACTGCACAACAACAACAAGTACTTTTTGAAAACATAGCTCGCGCTATGGGAAATGCTTCGAAAGAAATTAAATTAAGACATATTGAAAACTGCAAAAAAGCAGATCCTGATTATGGAGCGTGTCCTCCCAATAAGTGATTTTTACAAAGCATAAATCCAGAATTAAATCTCCTTTTGAGGAGGAGATTTAAATGGAGATGGAAAATAGACTTTTAAAATTGTCAG
>NZ_JBIPMD010000201.1:0-6058 GCF_044369315.1 Silvanigrella sp. | reverse complement strand
AAGGAACAAACGGACGTTCACAAGGTGTTATTCCTTTTATTAAGGTACAAGACTCCTCTACAATTGCTGTAAATCAAGGCGGAAAAAGAAAAGGCGCTGTTTGTGCTTATTTAGAAACATGGCATTTAGACATTGAAGACTTTCTTGAATTAAGAAAAAATACAGGTGATGAACGTCGTCGTACTCATGATATGAATACAGCAAATTGGATTCCTGATCTTTTTCTTGAAAGAGTAGAAAGTAACAGTGAATGGACATTATTTTGCCCATCAGAAACTCCTGATCTTCATAACTCCTATGGAGATCACTTTAAAAAATTATACGAAGGTTATGAGCAAAAAGCAGAGCTAGGGCAAATTCAAAATTTTAGAAAAATTTCGGCTGTTCAACTGTGGCGCAAAATTTTAACGATGATCTTTGAAACAGGACATCCTTGGGTTACGTTCAAAGATCCTTGTAATTTAAGAAGTGCTCAACGTCATATCGGTGTTGTTCATAGCAGTAATTTATGTACAGAAATTACTTTAAATACAAATGCAGAAGAAACAGCAGTTTGTAATTTAGGTTCCATAAATTTAAAAGCGGTCTTTCAATCTGAAAATCCTGGAAAAACATTAGAACATGCTGTGCGTGTTGGAATGCGCATGCTAGACAATGTGATTACAGAAAATTTTTATCCTATAAAATCAGCAGAAACGGCAAATCATCGCCATCGTCCTGTTGGAATGGGATTTATGGGTTTTCAAGATGTTTTATATATAAAAAAAATACCTTATTCCAAACCAGAAGCAATGTGGCTTTCTGAAAAAATTGCAGAACAAATAAGTTTCCATGCAATTAAAGCATCTGCTACTTTAGCAAAAGAAAGAGGCTCTTATTCTAGTTATCAAGGTTCTACTTGGTCTAAGGGTAAAGTTCCAAAGGACACCATAACCGAATTAGGTTCTCATGTTAAGGTACCAGAAGCGCCTTCAACTTACCTCTCAAAATCGGGAGAGTTGTTACCTTGTGATACGCTTTTATCTCAAGATGGCTTTAACACTCTATTAGACTGGGATGAAATTCGTTCTCTTGTTTCTGCAGGAATGAGAAATAGTCTTTGTTTAGCAGTAGCGCCAACGGCAACAATTTCAAATATTTCAAATTGTACTCAATCTATTGAACCAACATATAAAAATCTTTATGTGAAAAGTAACATGGGTGGTGAATATACAATTATTAATGAGTATTTAATAGAAGATCTCAAAAACTTAGGCTTATGGAATACAGAGCTTTCACGTGAATTAAAACTTTGTGATGGTGCTGTTAGTGAATTAAATATTCCTGAAAATATCAAAGAGCTATATAAAACTGCTTTTGACATTGAACCAGAACAATTGATTCGCTGTGCCGCGTTACGTCAAGTTTATATTGATCAAGCTCAAAGCTTAAACTTATATATGTCTGCTCCTAGTGGGAAAAAAATTGATGAAATGTACCGCTATGCATGGCATTCTGGCTTGAAAACGACTTATTATTTAAGAACAAAAGCAGCAACAAGTGTAGAAAAATCAAGTATATCTTCAAGAAAAAAAGAAGCAATTATAGCGCCCGAGGTGAAAGCTTGTTCGATTGACAATCCAGAGTGTGAGTCTTGTCAATAAAGAAATCTTTCATCTTAAAGGAGAACATTTATGTTAATTAATGAAGTTAGACCTCAACTTATGCCATTTAAATACCCATGGGCATGGGATGAGTTTAAAAATTTATGCAAAAATCATTGGCTCCCACAAGAAATTTCAATGGCTTCGGATATAGCTCAATGGAAAAATCAAGGTTACCTTACGCAAGACGAGCGTCACCTTATAAAAAAAATATTAAGTTTTTTTGCTAATACAGATGTATTAGTGGGTGATAATATTATCATGGCAATTTATAAACACATTACGAACCCAGAATGTCGTCAGTATTTAACGGCGCAAGCATTTCAAGAAAGTATCCACTCTTGGAGCTATTCCCATATTGTGGAATCTCTTTCTATGGATCAGCAAGAAGTTTTTGGTGAGTTTAAAAAAGTAGGGACAATTAAAGATAAACACGATTTCCAATCCCAGTTTTTTGAAGGGATTTTAAATGAAAGTTTTTCTACAAAAACAGCGGAAGGCCGCGCTCTATTTTTAAAGAATTTGTGTGCTTATTATATTGGTATGGAAGGCATGCAGTTTTATAGCGCCTTTGTCCTTTTATTAAACTTTAAACGTCGTAATCTTCTTGTTGGTACATCGGAACAACTAGAATACATTGTTCGTGATGAAAGCTTGCATTGTCGATTTGGTACAAAACTAATCAATCAATATATTGAAGAAAATATTGATATTTGGACGCCAGAGTTAAAAGAAGAAGTAAGAAAAAATATTGAACATGTTGTTGAGTTGGAAGATGCTTTTGTTGCAGACTCTCTCCCTCTTGATATTCTTGGTCTTTCTCGGTCCCAATTTGCAAGATATATTCGTTATATTGCAGACAGACGTATCGAAAGCATTGGCTTAGAACCAATTTATGGTGAAGAAGAAACTCCTTTTCCTTGGATGAATGAAATTATGGATCTTCCAAAAGAAAAGAACTTTTTTGAAACTCGTGTTACAGAATATCAAACAGGTTTTGGTTTAGAATGGTAAAAATGACATAAGTTAACAGATTGATCCAAATAAATAAAGGAGCTATCGTTAAAGAAGAATAATTCAATGAGGTTAATCACATGTATTGGAACCAATTGATTAAAACTTTTTTGATCATGATAGCTACTTTCTTTTTAGGGATTTCTTGTAGCAAACAAGACTCTGTGGACTTAATGGTAGATGTGCCTGAGTTATTAAAAAGGGATAAATTAGCATCTTTTTATGGACCAGATGCAAAAAAACATTGCGAACATTTTCGTAAAGTTTACGCAGGATTTTGTGATACTGTAAATCAACCTTATATCAAATGTTATGACTTAAACGATAAAAAGTATAAGTTAACAGAATGTGATTAATAAAATCAATTTCAATTCCTTAGCAAAAACAAAAAAAACTTGATATAAACCTTTTGCACTTATTTCAAATAATAGTGCTCAAAGGTTTGTATCAATAAAATAAGGAATTCGAAAATGAATGAAACAACACAAATTTCGAATTGGAATTTAGATCTCAAAAACTATGTGAAAGAATTCACTTTTGATGCGGGTCTACCTAGTGTCATGCTGCTTTTGTGTTGTTTACTATTATGGCTCTGTATTTTTCGAAAATTGATGAAAATTTTACTTACTTTTGCCAGCATTTTTATTATTTTAATCTGTTTTAAAAAAAACCCAGATTATCTTTCAAACTTTTTACTGTCTGCAGAATCTAAAAAATTACAAAATCAAAATTTTTTAAACCAAAAGATAGAACTCATTCCAGATCCTATTCCTAATTGTGCTAATCATGCGAATGCTATTGTGATACTTGGTGCTGGCATATATCAAAAGGACTTACCGTCAATTGTATCACAAACAAGATTATTAGGATTAACAGAATTATTAAAAGAATCAAACTATAAAAATCATTGGGAATCAAGTAAAACTCCAATAATTATTACAGGTGGTTTTACAAATAAATATATTCCTCAAAGTGAGGCTCAAGCTATGAAAGAATTTATACATTATACTTATGGAAATTCAGCAAATCATTATAAAATTATTACCGAAAATGAAAGCAAAAATACTTATCAAAATTCAGCATATTCTAAAGAAATATTTGAAAAAAATAATTATAATAAAAATATTATTTTAATAACAAGTAGTACACATATGTTTAGAGCAAAACGTACTTTTGAAAAACAAGGTTTTCAAGTTTGTCCTATTCCTGTAACCTCCTTTGAGTCCAATGGAAGCGGGATTTTTAATTTTGCGAATGCGGTAACAACAGTAAGTCTATTAAATGAATATATAGGTATTGCCGGATACGGCTTAAAAGGCTGGCTAAAACTCTAAAGTCTCGTTTTCCATAACTTTATAATCAGCAAAATCCTGAAAAAGCTGCATTGCAATTTTATAATTAAGATGTTAGTTCCAATTTCGCATGAAAAGGAGTTTTCTTTATGAGTAGTATGTATGATACCCGTGACTTTCGCCGTGGGCTAAAAGTTCTTATGAATAATGATCCTTGGATTATTGTTGATTTTCAACATGTTAGTCCAGGAAAAGGCGCAGCTTTTACGCGCACAAAAGTAAAAAACTTAAGAACAGGGCAAGTTGTCGAACACAACATAAAAAGTGGAGACAAGCTCGAAAAACCTGATGTCGAAGAAAGAAACATGCAGTTTTTATATAATGATGCAGATGGCTATCATTTTATGGATACAGGGAACTATGAACAAATATCTTTAACTAACCTCGAAGTAGGTGACACAAAAAACTACTTAATTGAAAATTCAATCATTAAGGTTGTGTTTTTTAATAGCAAGCCTATTGGCGTTGAAACAGAAACATTTGTTGAATTAAAAGTTGTAGAAACATCACCTGGAGTTCGCGGAGATACCGCAACGGGAGGAAGTAAACCAGCAAAATTGGAAACAGGGCTTGTGGTAAGCGTGCCTTTCCATATTAATGAGGGTGATATTCTTCGCATAGATACAAGAGAAGCTGTTTATGTAGATAGAGTAAATCGTAAATAACTTTTTATAAATGAATTGAGTTTTTAAAGCTGGTAGATATTTAAATCCACCAGCTTTTTCATTATTCATTGAAGAATAAAAATTTCTTTTTTTTCTTAAAATAAAAGCAATTTCTTTTTCAAGGTATTGACTTTACTTAAGGAATTATGGAAATCTGTTGATGTTTTAGTTAAGAACTTTAAAAGTTCTTTTTTTGGGTATATCTATACACAAGTACCTTTGTCTAAATTGTGAAACAAGGTATATATTTAGAGGAACCACAATAATGATTGATGTAAATAAGATTGAAAAATTAATGACTTTAATGGCAAAACATGGATTTGATGTTGTGCAAGCAGAATCTTCTGGTGAAAAAATATCACTTGCAAGAAATGTTTCTCATACAGGAGTATTTCAGCCACAAGTGGCCGGGTATTCTCCAAGCATTTCTCATGGCAGAAGTCATTCAAATACAGCAAATATTTCAATGGAATCCATTGAAGAAAACGATGTTTCTCCTTCAGCTCCTTCAAAATCAGAACCACCAACAGAAACAAAAAAACAACCAGAAGGAACAAAAATAACAAGTCCTTTTGTAGGTACATTTTATCGTTCTGCTGGACCTGACCAAGCACCTTTTGTTGAGTTAGGCTCAAGAATTAAAAAGGGTCAATCACTTTGTATTGTAGAAGCAATGAAACTCATGAATGAAATTGAATCTGAAATTGACGGTGAAATTGTTGCGATTCTTGTAGATAATGCAAAACCAGTAGAATTTGGAACTCCACTTTTTATCGTTGCTCCTGCTAAGTAAACAGAAAATAATGTGAGTAAATAAACATGAAAAAAATTCTTATTGCTAACAGAGGCGAAATTGCGGTTCGAATTATTCGCGCTTGTCGAGAGCTTGGTATTAAAAGCGTTGCCATTTATTCTCAAGCAGATGCGCATAGTTTACACGCAAAACTTGCTGATGAAAGTATTTGTATAGGACCAGCGGAAAGCAAAAAAAGTTATCTTCATATCCCTGCTATCATTGCAGCGGCTGAAGTAAGTGGTGCCGATGCCATTCATCCTGGTTATGGATTTTTATCTGAAAATGCACATTTTGCTGAAGTCTGTGAAAAATGTAATATTAAGTTCATAGGACCTACACCAGAGCAAATGAGAAAGCTTGGCGAAAAAGTAGCTGCTCGTGAAGTAGCTCGTAAAGCAGGACTTCCTTTTTTACCTGGCTCTAAATCTGCGATTGAGAGCATAGATGTTGCCAAAAAAACAGCAAAAGAAATTGGCTTTCCTGTTATTTTAAAAGCAAGTGGTGGGGGCGGTGGACGAGGCATGAAAATCGTTCATAAAGACTCCGATCTTGAAAAAGCCTATTTTACGTGTCGCCAAGAAGCTGCTG
>NZ_JBIPMD010000200.1:0-6084 GCF_044369315.1 Silvanigrella sp. | reverse complement strand
ATTATCTTGATACTATCAACAAAATCAAAAACCACTCTCTATAAAAAATTTAATTCCATTCATTGTGTTTGTAAAATGCACTTATTGGGAGGACACTTTCAGAAAACAAAATTTTATATGTTTCATGGGTTAAAAATTGCTACCGTGAAAGTATATATGGGGGTGCTATAAAATATATTTGGAATTGTCTTTGCGATAGTGCTGATTTAAATTCTGATATTAAAGATATGATTTACAAATTATAATATGAGCTTAAAAATTTATTATGAAATCTTAATCTATTTTTTTAGGAAGTTTTATTTTAAATTTAGTCCCTTCATTTGGAATTGATGTAACAGAAATTTCTCCACCATGTTGTTTTACTAATGAGTAAGTAATTGAAAGTCCTAAACCTGTTCCTTCACCAACAGGTTTTGTAGTAAAAAAAGGATCAAATATTTTATCGATAATTTCTGGCTTAATTCCACTTCCAGTGTCTTCAATGATGATATAAATAAATTTTTCTTCATCCATTCTCTCAAATGAAAGAACCCCACCATTTTTCATAGCTTGAATTGCATTTGTAATTAAATTTAAAAATATTTGTCCAATTTGACCAGAATCACCAAGAATAATGTCATTGTTATTTTCAATATTCCAATCAATTTTAATATGTTTTTGCTGTAAAAATCCTTTTGCTAATTTTAATGTTTTTTGAATTTCGGCTATGAGATGAATTTCATGTTTTTCTACTATTTTAGTTTCATGTCTTGCAAAACTTAAAAGATTATCCACAATTTCTTTACACTTTTTAGCGGCAGATTCTATTTGTTCTAAATCTTCTCTGTGACGATTTTTTTTATCAATTTCAGACATTAAAATTTGTGTAAACGCAAGTATGCCAGCTAATGGGCTATTAATTTCATGAGCAACTCCACTAGCAAGTTTTCCAATAGCTGCTAATTTATCTGCATGCGCTAATCTTTTTTGGAGTTGTGTTTGAAGTGTTATATCACGATAATGAATAACGTAACGGATATTATTCACCCCTATGCTATTCATAATATGAGCCCTAATCGTATACGTTTGATCTGGGAATAGTTCTGAGGTAGTCCATTCAATATCAGATGTTTTTTCATTTGTTTGTTTTAATAAACAATCTTTACATGGAGAATCTTTATTAGCAAAAGCAATATAGCATTTATTATTAATTAAAGAGAGGTAATTTATATTTGGATTTTTTTTTAATATAATTTGAAGATATGAGTTATTTAATCGAATAATATTATAATTATTATCTATTAATACAAGTGGATCTGCTATGGTATCTATCATAGCAATCCACTGTTTTTTTAATTCTTCAATATCACGAGAGTCTTTAGAAATAGGAGTTCCCATTTTTTTTTCTCAATAATTAAAGAGTTACTTTAAATTAATGATGAATAAGTGGTTGATTTCCTTTTGTGCCAGTGACATTTGCTAATGTCATTGCTTGAGAGTTTTTTAGTTTTGTTTCTAAAGCGTCATCACTTTCCCAAGCAATTGCATGAAGCAAAACAGTATCCATATGATCAACGGGTACAATTTCGAGTTGTTGAAGAATATTTTTAGGAATCTCTAATAAATCACGTTCATTTTCTTTTGGAATAATTACTTTTTTAATTCCACCACGATGAGCAGCAAGTAATTTTTCTTTAAGACCTCCAATTGGCAAGACACGTCCACGGAGTGTGATTTCGCCTGTCATAGCAACTTCACGATTAAAAGGTTTTTTCGTTAGGGCACTTACTAAAGCTGTTGCCATCGTGATACCTGCACTTGGTCCATCTTTAGGAATGGCGCCTTCAGGAAAGTGAACATGAATATCTATTTTTGAATAGAATTCATCTTCAAGGCCAAGGAAAGCGCCTCTTGATCTAACGTAACTAAAGGCAGCTTGTGCGGATTCTTGCATGACATCCCCAAGTTTTCCCGTAATTTTTAAATTTCCTTTGCCGCTCATGACAGCTACTTCGGTTACTAATAAATCGCCGCCAACTTCTGTGTAAGCGAGTCCCTGACCAACTCCGATTTCATTTCTTAACTCTTTTTCCCCAATGCTATGTTTTCTTGGTCCAAGATATTTTTGAACTAACGCAGCATCAATTAAAGGAGCTTTTAAACCTTCTAAAGAAACAGTCTTTATTACTTCTGGAGTTTCTTTTATTTCTTTATCTTTAACTTCTTTTATTTCTTTTGTTGATTTAGAAGTAGTTTTTTTGTTGTTTTTAAGAAGTTCTCTAGCTATTTTACGGCATATACTTGAAACTTCTCGTTCTAAATTTCTTACTCCAGCTTCTCTAGTATAGTAACGTACCAATTCTTCTAACGCAGAATTATCAAATTTTAATTCAGATTTATCAAGCCCATTTGATTTTACTGCTTTTTGAATGAGATGTTGTTGTGCAATATTAATTTTTTCTTGTTCTGTATAGCCGCTTAGATGAATAATTTCCATACGATCTAAGAGCGGTTTCGGAACACCATTTAAACTATTTGCAGTAGCAATAAATAAAATTTGGGAAAGATCATAATCTAAATCAAGATAGTGATCATTAAATGCGTGATTTTGTTCTGGGTCAAGCACTTCAAGCATGGCACTTGAAGGATCTCCACGAAAATCGGAGCTCATTTTATCAATTTCATCTAGAAGAACGACAGGATTTCCGCTACCTGCTTTTTTAATTGCGTTTAAAATTTTTCCTGGCATTGCTCCAATATAAGTTCTGCGATGTCCACGTATCTCTGCTTCATCTCTTACACCGCCAAGTGCAATGCGAGAAAAGTTTCTTCCTGTTGAACGTGCAATACTTTTTGCAAGACTTGTTTTACCAACTCCTGGAGGACCAACTAAACATAAAATAGGTCCTTTTATTTTATCAGATAAGCTTGTTACTGCTAGATATTCTAAGATTCTTTCTTTTACTTTTTCAAGTCCAAAGTGATCTTCATTTAAAACATCTTCAGCAAAAATTTGATCTTTAATTGTAGGAGCATAATCAGCCCAAGGGAGTGAAAGCACCGTATCGATATAATTTCGAACAACAGTGGCTTCTGCGCTCATTGGGCTCATGCTGCGAAGTTTTTTAACTTCTTTTTTAAGCTTTTCTTTTGCTTCATCACTTAATTTTTTTGTTTTAATTTTACTTTCGATTTCAGCAATTTCTGTGCGAATATCATCAGCATTGCCAAGTTCTTTTTGAATGGCATTCATTTGTTCATTCAAATAATATTCTTTTTGTGTCTTTTCCATTTGACGTTTTACACGAGCTCTTATTTTTTTCTCAACGCGTAAAATTTCAATTTCAGATTGAATAATACTAAATATTTCTTCTAATCTTTTTGCAGGGTCGATGGTTTCTAATATTCTTTGTTTGTCAGCAAGTTTTAAATTAGCAAGTTGCACAACAAGTGTGTCTGCTAGTCTGCTTTCATCTTCAATGCTGGAAATTGAAAAGACCATTTCTGGTGGTACTTTTTTATTTAACTTAACATAAGTATCGAAAGCTTGTTTTACTGTTCGAACAAGAGCTTCATTTTCAGCAGATCTTCCATTAGGCTCTTGAATTTCAGCAATGTCTACAACGAGCATTTCGTTCGATTCAACATATTTTAAAATGCGGCCGCGTTTTTTTCCTTCCACTAATATTTTAACTGTTCCGTCTGGAAGTCTTAATAATTGTAAAATTTGTGCTATTGTTCCAAATTCATAGATTTCTTCAGGTAATGGATCATTCGACTTTGGTTTTTTTTGTGCGGCAAGAAAAATTTCTCTATTTCGTGCCATAGCGTCATCGAGGGCTTTTATGCTTTTTTCACGCCCTACAAACAGTGGGACTACAGTGTGTGGAAATACGAGTAATTCCCTCAAAGGCAAAAGCGGTAATGTTCGGCTAGTTGTTTTTTTATCAGCCATATAGAGCTACTCCTTTGCGGTCATGTAGAAAAATTCAACCTCAACATAACTATTCTATGACATTTAAAAGGATTGGCAATACCAATCTGTTTTAAGTATCTAACACTTAAAAATCGTTAAATAAACAAAAAGCATCTGGTGTTTTTTTGAAAAAGTTTTCTTTTTCATTATTAAAGAAAAAGTCACCTAATATCTCTTGTTCAGTTAGAATTTCGGTAAATGTTTCTTGATTAGTTAGTGGATGAAAAGGAACTGCTCGCAGTACGACAATTTCTTGGCTTTTCCAAATAGATTCTAGAGTCGTTCGTGAAACAAAACTTTTTCCGTCTTTACGCTGTTTTTTTTGTATATTTATATTAATTTCATTTAAAAATAAATTTAATTGTCTTATTACTAAATCAAAATTATTTTTAATTTTAGGAAAATGAATTTTGATTTTTTCAAGTTTATCTTTATTTTTTAAATTCCAAATATCATAAATTATTTTTATTTGAATTTTTAGAGATTTTGGTAAATATCTGTAAGTTAAAATGCTTGTTTCTGGTTTATTTGTTGCTTCAAACGATTGATGGCTTTCAGCCATTTGGGATAATAAAAAAGCATTTTCAATAGCCTTATCAATTAGTGTTTGGTACCCTTGTCTTCCAATGGCTTTAAAGCAAAACCAAAGTTTAAGAGAATCGAATCTTCTGCTGCCTTCTATTGTTGTTCTTCCTAAGTCAACACTACTTTCTCTAATAATATACTTAGCAGTATGTCTTATTGTGTCTAAGGAATGTTCATTTTTGAAAAGAACAGCTCCATGTGACATGGTTAAATATAAAAATTTATGTCCATCAATGACAACAGAATCGGCATTTTCAATTCCTTCAAGTCGTTTTTTGTGCTTGCTGCTTAATAATAAAGCTCCTCCCCAGGCAGCATCGACATGAAACCATATTTTATGTTTAGTACAAATTTGAGAGAGTTTTTTTAAATCATCAATATTTCCCGTCTCTGTTGTTCCTGCAACACCAATAATGGAAATAATTTTTGTTTTTTCATGAAGCAATTTTTGAATCGTATTTTCTAATTCAGGGACATTAATCTTATTTGTAAATATATCACAAGGAATTGTAATAACATTTTGCTCACCAATTCCCATGATAGCAGCAGTTTTTTTTATTGAATAATGTCCTCGTTGACTTACTAATAGAACCGCTCGTGTGCAATCTGCCTTTTTAAAAGCTTCGTATATCCCTATTTTATGAATATTTGGAAAAAGAATATTTCTTGCTGTTACCAGAGCGGTTAGATTTCCTACTGTGCCACCGCTACAATAATTTCCAACTGCTATGTCTGAGTTATTTAAAATATGATTATAAAAAGATTTTTCTTTATTATAAATTAAATTATGCAGCCAGCATAATGTTTGCCATTCAACATATGTAGCAGATAATGCGGTTTCAATTTTAACTACATTTTGATTCAAAGCGCTTATTATTATATCACATAATAATAAAAAATTAGGAGTCGCTCCAGTCATATGTCCAATATAATTTGGATGCGAAACTCGAACTGAGTTTTTAACTATCTTTTCAATTGTTTCTTTTAAAACAGTAGGGATATTTTCTCCTCTTTCAGGGATTTCTATGGTTCTAAAAAAATTTGATATTTCATTTGGTGAAATTTCTGCATGGAGTTTTTGTCCATCTCGATTGTGTAAAAAATTAAGAGCTGCTTCGAGTGTAATATTTGCCCATTTATTAAACTCTTTATCTTTGACAGAAGGGAAGAAATATCGAGATATTAAAGAGGAATTTTTCATAATTATTTTCGATCCCAAATAACGAGTAGAAAACGAATGTCTGAATGAAATCTTTTATATGAACTTATAGAAATTGAACATTATATTTTCTATAAAAAATCTTTTCGGTAAATTGGATCAGATTTTTTTACTGCAAATCTTGCATTATCGAAGAATGAAATGTAAATACAAATTTCCGGGCAATCGGTCTCTTTAATTAACACATGGAGTTTTTTTATTATGGCTAAAAGTAAAAGTTTATTAACTACTGTTCCTACAAGCTTAATCATTGCTGATGTATCTGCGCGTTTTGAGCAATTACCAAAGAAAATTACAAAAGAAGTTATCTCTGCATTTTTAGAAG
>NZ_JBIPMD010000352.1:0-6099 GCF_044369315.1 Silvanigrella sp. | reverse complement strand
GCGAAAATACAAATTATTATTATGTAATTACTTCATCTAATTCACTAGGAGAATCGGCTCAATCAAGTATAGTGTCTACAACTACAGCATTAAGTACAATTCCATCTTTTAGTACAACAACAAATATTACTCCATCTGCTATGACATTAAATTGGAATTCTGCTCCTAATAATGGAACAGTTGCGTATAAACTGTATCGTTCTACATCAAGTGCAACTGGCCCATGGACAGGGCCAATAAACTCATCTTCAACTGCATTAACTTATTCAGATACTGGTTTATCTGAAAATACAAACTATTATTATTATGTTTCTGCGACAAATACAGCTCCAAGTGCTGTTCCGTTAAGTTCTTCGGTGCTTTCTATATCTACTGCTTTATCTACTGTTCCGACATTTATAACTCCAGCCACTAACGTAACAGCCAGTGCTCTCACTTTAAATTGGAATTCAGCACCAAATAATGGAATCGTTACTTATAAATTATATCGCTCAACAAGCGCAACAGGTCCATGGATAGGTCCTATTAATACACCATCTAGTTTAACTTCATTTTCAGATACAGGTTTATCTGAAAATACAAATTATTATTATTATGTTTCAGCATCTAATTCTTTATCAGGAGCTGCTGCTATAAACTCTGCAGTAACACAGGTAACTACAGCGATTTCGACAACTCCTACTTTTATTACACCTGCAACTAGTATAACAACTTCTAGCTTAAAATTAAATTGGAATTCAATTCCAAATAATGGAACAGTTATTTATAAATTATATCGATCAACAACAGGGGCTTTGGGAAGTTTTGGTTCTGCTATTTTTACCACAAATTCAGCAACTTCTTATTCTGATTCCTTATTGAGTGAAAATACAAATTATTATTACCAACTAACTGTTACAAATAATGCCCCAAGTGCCCAAACAATAACATCATCCACATTCTTAGTAACTACAGCTCTTGTCACTACTCCAGTTATCATTTCAGCTAGTAATGTTACTTCTTCTGCTTTGAAAATAAGTTGGAGTTCAGCAGCAAGTAATGGTTCTGTTACCTATAATTTATACCGTTCCTTAACGGGGAGTGCGGGAAGTTGGGGTACAGCTATTTATTCTACTTCAAGTGCAAATTTTTATGATGATTCTGGTTTAAATGAAAATACAAATTATTATTATATGGTTTCAGCAACAAATAATTCAGGTGCAACAAATATAAATTCAAATTCATATTTAGTTACGACAGCAATAGCAACTTTACCATCATTTATTACAACATCGACAACAGCTTCTGCAACTTCTATACAACTGACATGGAGTACAATCCCGAATAATGGAACTGTTACTTACAGTTTGTATCGCTCTACAACGGGAATTGCAGGCACATGGGGCGCTGCAATTAATACCACAACGAGTGGGACAAGTTATTCAGATACAGGATTAAATGAAAATACGATTTATTATTATTTATTAACTGCAAGCAATAATGCTCCAGGGGCAACACCTCTTAATTCAACAACATATTCAGTAACAACGGACTTACAATCGCTGCCAACATTTAATTCAGCAACGAATATTACATCAAGCTCCATTACTCTAAATTGGAATTCTTATGCAAATAATGGAACAGTTACTTATAAATTATATCGATCTTTAACCGGTGCTGTAGGAAGCTGGGGGGCACCTATAAATACTCCATCCGCTTTAACAACATTTACAGATTCGGGGTTAAGTGAAAATAATATTTATTATTATATGGTAACAGCTTCCAACTCAACCATTACACCAACAACAAAAAATTCTACAACTCAGACTAATACAACTGCATTGGCAACGCCTCCTGTATTATCAAATATATCTTATTCAACTACAACGGGAACGTTTCAATGGAATGCGGTATCTGGAAATGGATCTGTAAATTATTCTTTGTATCGTTCGACATCTTTACCCGTCAGTACATCTGGAGGGGCTATTTGTACTATCGGTGCAAGTAATACTTGCACCGATAGTACAATGGTATCAAGTTCAGTTTATTATTATGTTGTTACGGCAACAAACTCACAAAATACAGTTACCTCTACTGCTATTACAGTAACAACAAAACCAAACACACCAACAGCACCCACAACAAGTGCAACAGATGGTTCTGTTACGATTACATGGGCTTCCAGTGTTGGATCTGGAACATCGGCAATTACTTCATATTATGTACAAAGATCTAGAGTATTAGGTTCTGGATATCAAAATGTAAATGGATGCACAAATATTTCAGATTCAAGTCGCTCTTGTATTGATATTGTTCCCACGGTTGATGGAAGTCCTTATTATTATAAAGTAACAGCATTTACCCCTGGCGGAGATTCTTTAGCTGCAAGTTCTGCTACAACGGTAACACCAATTACACCAATTACCTCTGTTACAACTGTAACATCTTCAACAAATATTAATTTAAGTTGGAGTGGCGCATCGGGTGCTTCTTCTTACAAGGTATATAGTTCAACAACGGTTGGAGGCTCTGTTCCAGCCACAGGAACATTAACGGCTTGTTCTTCTTCTCCATGTAATTTTACGGTAGGAACTCTTGGTCAAACGATTTATTATACTATTGTTGCTTCAAACACAGGAACAAATACAACGGCAACAACTCAATCTGCAGAAGCTTCGGCGACTCCTTTAAATTCTCCATTATTACAAGTAACAGCGCAAAATTCTCAAATTACTGTGAGTTGGTCTTCAGTAACAAACGCAACAAATTATAAAATTTATTATTCTTCAACATCAGGCCAAGCAATCAGCGGAAATGTGTTGGGATGTGATGCCTTGTTAACTTTATCCTGCACAATTTCTGGATTAACAAATGGTCAAACATATTATTTTGCTCTTTCTGTAACAAGAAGTATTGGGGGAACTTTTATTGGAACGGAAGCATCTGGTGTACCAATTGGAAGTTTATCCATAACTTCGATTCTCTCTGCAACAAACACAGCTAATGTAACGTGGACAACGTCTTCTGGAGCAACGAGTTATGATGTGACTTATGGAACTGTTTCTGGAACTTATACAAATACTTCAAGTATTGTTGCCGTTGCTGGAGCTAGTCAGTCAACTACAATTGCATCTTTAAGTGCAGGCACAACTTATTATTTTATGGTTCGAGCAAAAAATTCAAATGGAACGGTTAATGCAAATGCTGAATATATTACTGTGACAACTCCTATTTCGCCTTCAGGATTTTCTATTTTAGGAGCTTCAAATAATACTTCAACTTTGCAGTGGGATAATAACGTAACAAACTTAGGAATTACATATAAAGTTTATCGTTCCTCTCAAAGTAGTTTTAATATAACAGATTCCGGTGTTGTATTTTCTTGTTGGTTTTATACAGCTTCATCATCTCCATCACAATTAAGTTGTGTTGATAATACATCACCAGCATTAACTGAAAATACTAAGTATTATTATAAAATTATTGCAGTTACAGATGCGGTAGGTTCTATTTCATCTCTTTCTTCAAGTTCTTCAAGCGCCATTTCTGTTACAACTCAATTTAATCCGACAGATAGTTACAGTTTAAGTGTTTCGAATTTAACATCTACTTCTTTAACATTGACCTGGAATTTGAATGCAGGTAGTGAGTCTATTTCTTATGCTGTATTTCAATCAAATTCAGCATCTGCTGCATCAACAGGTGTTGTTATTAATTGCTCTCCTGCTGTTTCAAGTTCCTTGCCAACGGCAACAAATGTTTGTAATGTATCAGGCTTGTCTCAAAATCAACAATATTATTTTGCCGTAAAAGCATTGAATAATGCTCCTCTTGGTTCAACTACAGTGATATCAAATGATCTGGCTGTTGTAACGCCAATTGCATCGAATACAACGTTTACACCTACTGCTTCAAATATTTCAGATACTTCTGTTACTTTAAGTTGGGTATTTAATTATGGAAATTCAAATGTTAATTATACAATTTTACAGAATGGTGTTGCCGTTTCTGCAAGTCAAGTATCTACTTGTAGTTTATCAAATAAAACTCCTTCAAGTACACAAGTAAGTTGTAATGTTACAGGAGTCAATCAAAATACTTCTTATGCATTTTCTGTTAAAGTAACAAACGTTTCTTTGGCTACTTCTACAATTACCTCAAATTCAGTAAGTATAATTACTCAGTTTACTTTAGCAACGACATTTGTTTTATCAGCAGGATCAACTTCTGATACAACGGCTACTTTAACTTGGATAATGAATGTGGGGACATCTTCTGTTAATTTTTCAGTTTTATCTTCTGGTACATCTGTTTCGTCTTCAAGTATCTCAGGGTGTCTATTGACTGGAAAAACACCATCATCAACTCAAGTTTCTTGTACAGTAACAGGATTAGCACAAAATACCAGTTATGCATTTTCTATTCAGGCAACAAATTCGGCAACGGGGGGAAGCACAAGTATTGTTTCAAATACATTAAATGTTATTACACAAATTTCTGCTTCAACAACGTTTTCGGTATCGGCAACTCCTGTTACAGATTTAACTGCAACTTTAAATTGGGTATTTAATTATGGAAACTCTTCTATGAATTATACCATATTAATAAATGGAAGCCCCGTTTCTTCATCACAAATTCTTGGATGTACATTATCAAATGTCTCAGTTTCTTCAACTGCTGTGAGTTGTCAGGTAACAGGATTGGCACAAAATACAAGTTATATATTTAAAGTTCAAGCAACAAATAATGCTACGGGAGGTGGTAATACTGTCACAACTTCACCAATAACAGTCATAACTCAATTTACAACGGGTACTTCTTTTGTTTTATCATCTGGAACAGTAGCAGATACTTCTGTTACTTTAAATTGGGTAATGAATGTTGGAAATGCATCCGTTAATTATTCTGTTTTATCTTCTGGAAGCGCTGTCTCTGCATCTAATATTTCAACATGCACATTGACAGCCAAAACTCCCTCTTTAACTCAAGTTTCATGTACTGTAAATGGATTGATACAAAATACAGATTATTCATTTTCTATTTCTGCAACTAATAATGCAACTGGAGGTTCAACTAGTATAAGTTCTAATTCATTGTTAGTGACAACTAAATTTACATCAGGAACTTCTTTTTCCATTACACAAAGTAACAACACAACAGGAACAAGTTTAACTTTAAATTGGACTTTGAGTGTTGGTTCTTCAAATGTGAATTATACTGTTTATCAATCTGGTATTCAAATATCCCCCACATGTACATTAACTTCTGTTTCGCCTTCTACAGCAGTATCTTGTTCGATAACAGGATTGACTGAAAATACTTCATATAATTTTCGAGTCGTTGCAACTAATGGAAATAGTTCATCAATTAATTCAAATGTTTTAACGGTAATTACAGTTCCTGTAACTGCGCCAACGGGTTTAAAGGCATCTATTCCTAATACAACATCAATAAGTTTGAGCTGGAGTGCTTATAGTTATGGATCTGCCCCTGTTACTTATTATGTTTATTCTTCGACAAGTTCTTCTATAACAACTGGAACAGGGTCTTTAGTCTGTTCTAATATTTCTATATTAAGTTGTTCTACTTCGGTGGTTGCTGGGACAAATCTTGTCGTTGGAACTACGTATTATTTTATTCTTGTTGTAAAAAATTCATCTGGAACTTCTGTTTCATCTTCTAATTTATCTGCAATTAGTATTAATTTTTCAGCTCCTATAAATAGTGTATCTGCATCATTAAATGGATTGGGGTTAAATTCGTCTGGTATTGTTACCTCAACAGGAAATAATCTAATAGCAAATCAAGGGACTTGGAGTTATTCAACAAACTGTGTCAATAAATGGTATTCAAATAATGCATTAATAAGTGGTACTAATGGTACAACATATACAACTCAATCTAGCGATTTATGTAAAGTGTTTTCATATTGTGTTTCTTGTTCTAATCCTTTGGGTACTAATTCTTCTTGTAGTAGCGGTTCATTAGTTACAAATGGAATAAACACAACTAATATTTTAAGTAGTTATGCTACAAGAATTCAGTCAGTAAATGGTAATACTTTAACAGTAGCTGGTCAAGCTCAAATAAAAAGTTTTTTGGATAGTTTAATAACAAATA
>NZ_JBIPMD010000199.1:0-6117 GCF_044369315.1 Silvanigrella sp. | reverse complement strand
TACAACGCAAAAGTTTTTGCATCTCCATAACGCTCGTAAAACTCATCTTGAATGGTATTGGAAAGATCTTCAGCTGATTGATACATTCTTTCTTTAATAAGGTTTTCTTGAGAGTTAAAATTATAAAATGCAAATATAATAGAAATAATAAAAATTGAAAAAGATCCAGCGAGGCATAATATTAAAATTTTTAATTTTAAAGAAATTTTATCAGCTAAAAAAATTTCTTTCATTTAAACCTCTATGCTGCCGTTTTTTCAATATGAACTAGGTCTTCTACACTTAAAGATTTTGCTAAATTGATTAAAACTATAAGTTGATTTTTGTATTCAATGAGTCCTTCAATATAATCATTTTTAATGCTTGTTTGCATATCTGGTTTTGGAAGAATTTTTTCTTTTTCAATATTAATAACATTATCAACAGAGTCTACTAGTGCTCCAATTGTAATATTATCTAAGTCACAAACAATAACAGAGTTTTCATCTGGTCCTTTGGAAACAATACTTAATTTTTTTCTCATATCGATAACACTAATTACTTTTCCTCTTAAATTCATAATTCCACAAAAATATGAGGGTGTGTAAGGAATACCTGTAAATTCTGGGATTCCAATAACTTCTTTTACTTTGTAATAGAGGAATGCTAAAATGTTCGTTACCTAACGTGAAGCAAAGATATCTATTATCTGTTGTGTATAATCTTTGTATTTTTCCTGTTTCTTCTGCCATACATTACCCTGCTTTTGATGAAAGAATGGATTTATTTCTTTGAATATTTTGTTGAAACATATTTCCTGTGATTAATTCAGAAACTTCTAAAATAGGAACAACTTTACCATCACCTAAAATAACACTTCCTACAATTCCTTTTTCACATCTCATTTCTTCTCCAATTGTTTTTGTAACCACAGATTGAATTGAAATAATTTTATCAACAATAACTCCTATTTTTTTACCATTACTTTGAACTATAATAATTACTTTTTCATTTATTTTTGTTTTATCATTGTATTTATTTTGAAGACCCATGGACAAATCTACAATTGGAATTTCTTCACCTCTTAAAATAATAACGCTTTCCATTCCTGTCAGGTGATTGATATTGCTTTTATTTAAACTAAGGCATTCTATCACTTGATTTACAGGAATAATAAATTTTTCATTAGAAATTTCTGTAATAAATGCATCAAGAATTCCTACAGACAATGGAATTTTTATCTTAAAAGTTGTTCCTTTATCAATTTCTGTAAAAATTTCAATTTTTCCACTTAACATTTCAATATTGGTTTTAACAACATCCATGCCCACACCACGGCCAGAAATTTCTGTTGTTTCAACTTTTGTAGAGAATCCTGGTGCAAAGATAAGATGATAACATTCTTCATCACTTAATGTTTCATTTCCTTTTATAACTCCTTTTTTTGCTGCAATTTCATATAAAGTTTTGGGATTTAAACCTTTACCATCATCTTGAACACATAATATTAAGTTTCCAGATTCATGACTGGCTTTTACAGTAACCATGCCTTCTTTATTTTTATTTTTTTGAATACGTTCTTCATTACTTTCTAAGCCGTGATCAATTGCATTTCGAACCATGTGCATAAGAGGATCAGAAATTTCATCTAATATAAATTTATCAATTTCTGTATTTTCACCTAAAAAGTTTAATATAATTTCTTTGTTTAACATGACAGAGGTGTCCCGTGCTGTTCTAGCTAGTTTTTGAAAAGCCGGTTTAATTGGGACAAGTCTTAAATTCATGACAATATCTTGAACTTCTTTTGTTGTTTTATTTAATAAACGAAAATGATTTTTTAAATTAGGATTTGTTGAATTTTTAATTTGTTCTTCGAACATGCTTTGAATAATGACAATCTCGCCAATATAGTTCTGTAATTTTTCAATTTTATTTAATGGAATTCGAATGATTTCTTCTGACATTTCTTTCTTAATTTTATTTTTTTGAATTTTTACTTCAGGATTGATTTTTGAGTCTTCTTTTTTTTCATTTTTAAAGAAGACAATTTCTTCTTGGATTGTTTCTTTATTGTCTTCTAATGACAATTTTGTATCTGAGTTTTCATTTGGCGAATTTTTTTGTGATTCTTGAAATACTTTTGAAATTTCTTCTATAATTTCCTTGTGATTTGGCTTGTAATTGAGATCAGTTTTATATTGCTCAATGATTTCTCTTAGTTTATCATTTGTCATTAAAAGAACATTAATAATACTATTGTTTACTTCAAGTTCTTTTTTCTTGAGTTTTAATAATAAAGTTTCTAAGATGTGAAGAATTTCTGCTATTTCACTAAAACCTACCGCTTTTGCACTTCCTTTTAAATTATGAGCGAGGCGAAAACTTCTAGCTAGTAGATCTGGAGGTGTATTATCACTAAATTGCAAATAAACTTCTTCAGATTCTTCAATATTTATGGAAGCTTCTTGAAAAAATGTTTTTTGTAATTCCAACTCAAAATCTTCATCCATAATAAAATGCCTTCTTTATGATTTATTTTTTCCTCAGGGATATCGGATTGATTAGAAATTGATATAACAAAGCGTCATTTTTTAGACTTTAAATATTTTGAGAAAAATTTCCGATTCTATTATGAATAAAAAGTTAAAGGAATTTTATGATAAAGAGTAATAATTTTTCATTAAAAAAATGGTTTTATATATTAATAATTATTATTTTAACCAATATCATAATTTTAGGATTATTTTCTGTAGTTTCATCAACTATTTCAAATAATTTTTTAAATAATTTAGGAGACACAAATTTTCCTTTAATAAAAAATACATTACTTGTAGATATGATGCATGATGGTCTACGTGGTAACGTGACAAACGCACTTTTAATAACGGCAACAGGAGGTTCTCAAGCTGAAAAAGATGAAGTTTTAAACGAAAATAAAGAAATGGCAAAAAAATTTAAAGAATATATTGAAAATATAAATAAATTACCTTTAAATAATGAACTTAGATCTTTGGTAAAAGAGGTGATTCCAACCGTTAACCAATATGTTGAAACCAGTGCTGTTGTTATTCAATATTCATTTGCAAACAATAAAAAAGCAGCTGCTGTAGAACAAGATAAATTTATGCAGTTATTTAAAAAGTTGGAAAAAGATTTAGAAACTCTTTCCGATAAATTACAAAAAGAAAGTGAAAATGAAATATTAAAATCTGAAATTACTTCAAATAATTTAAAGTATTTAAGTATTTTATTTACGTTATTATTTTTATCTGTTACTTTCATTTTTGCGTATTTTATTAGTTTAAAAATCTCAAAAATGATGAATCAAGTAATCGAGAATTTGATTTTTCATAGCAATACGATTTTACAAAGCGCTAACGATATCAATAACTCTTCACAAAATTTAAGCTCTGGCACAAATCAGCAAAATGCATCCTTGCAAAAAACTTCTTCGGCTATACTAGAAATTAATTCCATGATTAAAAAAACGTCTGAGAGTTCAGAACATTCTAGTTTATTATCCAAAAAAAGTGAAATCGCAGTAAAAAATGGCGAAAAAATAGTATTTGAGTTGATTTCTTGTATAGAAAAAATAAAAACGAGTAATAAAGAAATTATGACTCAAGTTGATCATGGAAATAAAAAAATCAATGAAATTATTAAAGTGATTTCTGACATTTCAAATAAAACAAAAGTCATAAATGATATTGTCTTTCAAACAAAACTTTTGTCCTTTAATGCCTCTGTTGAAGCCGCAAGAGCTGGTGAGCATGGAATGGGATTTTCTGTAGTTGCGGAAGAGTTAGGAAATTTAGCTAAAATGAGTGGAGATGCGGCAAAAGATATAAATAATATGTTAAGTGAGAGTATTGATACTGTTGAAAAGATTATTTTTGGTAAAACCGCTGAGGTTGAAAAATTATTTAAAATTGGTGATGAAAACATTGCGGAAAGTACACAAATAGCAAATCAATGTGCCATAGTTATGAAAGATACCGTTGAAAATGTTATCATGGTAAATAAATCGGTATTAGAGATTTCGACAGCAACAAAAGAACAAGAATATGGTATAAGTGAAATTGTAAATGCAGTTCATGAGCTTGAAAGATCAACACAAGAAAATTCAAAAATTTCGGAAGACTCTGCGAAAGCGGGAGTTGAATTAAATTTAAAAGCAAACGAAATTTCCGAAATAATTGACTCCTTAAGTTTTATCATAAATGGCAATACAGATAAAAAAATAGCATAAGTTACGTTACATTGCTCTTCGATATTGTCCACCTACAGCATATAGTGCTAGAGTGATTTCGCCTAAAGAAGCATGTCTTGTGGTTTGCAAAAGTTCTTCAAATACATTTCCGTTTTTTAAAACTGTTTCTTGAAGAGAAAGTAACGCTTTTTTAGAAGAATTTAAATTTGACTGTTTAAATTCATCAAGGCGTTTTAATTGATCATCTTTTTCGTCATACGAAGCTCTTGAAAGTTGTATTTCCATTTTAAATGTATTTTCATCTTGATTCGGATTTAAATAGGTATTTACTCCAATAATGGGCAACTGGCCTGAGTGCTTTAAAGTTTCATAATAAAGGCTTTCTTCTTGTACTTTTCCTCTTTGATATTGAGTTTCCATAGCACCTAATACACCACCGCGACTCGAAATGCGATCGAATTCTGCTAATACAGCTTCTTCTACAATATCTGTAAGCTGTTCTATAAAGTAACTGCCTTGCATTGGATTTTCATTTTTAAGAACACCATACTCTCTTGCTAAAATTAATTGAATTGCCATACTCCGACGAACGCTTTCTTCGGTAGGTGTTGTAATTGCTTCATCATAAGCATTTGTATGCAATGAATTGCAATTATCTGAAAGTGCTAAGAGTGCTTGTAATGTTGTTCGTATGTCATTAAAGTTCATTTCTTGCGCATGCAACGAACGACCACTTGTTTGAATGTGGTACTTTAGTTTTTGAGAACGATCATTTGCTTTGTATTTATCTCTTAAGGCAATAGCCCAAATGCGACGAGCAACTCGTCCAATGACAGAATATTCGGGATCCATTCCATTGCTAAAGAAAAAGGCCAAGTTCGATGCAAAATCATCAATATGCATGCCACGACTTAGATAATATTCTACGTAAGTAAATCCGTTTGCTAAAGTAAAGGCGAGTTGTGTAATAGGATTCGCTCCCGCTTCGGCAATATGATAACCAGAAATACTTACAGAATAATAATTTTTTACTTTACGATTTACAAAATATTCTTGAATGTCACCCATCATTTTTAATGCAAAATCAATCGAAAAAATACAAGTATTTTGTGCTTGATCTTCTTTTAAAATATCAGCCTGAACTGTTCCTCTTACTGTTTGCAAAGTATGACTTTTTATTTTATGATATTCTTCTTTTGTTAAGTTAGATCCTTTTTTCTTTTCTTCTTTTTCAATTTGTTGATCTATTGCTGTATTAAAAAATAACGCTAATATAATGGGGGCAGGTCCATTTATTGTCATGCTTACGCTTGTATTTGAATCACATAAATCGAAGCCTTTATATAATGTTTTCATGTCTTCTAAGGTAGCAATGCTAACACCGCTTTCTCCCACTTTTCCATAAATATCGGGACGTTTATTTGGTTCGTCTCCATATAACGTAACACTATCAAAAGCAGTGGAAAGTCGTTTTGCTGGATCATTTTGGGTTAAAAAATGAAAACGATTATTGGTACGCGCTGGTCCACCTTCTCCCGCAAATTGTCTTTTGGGATCTTCATCGGATCTTTTAAAAGGGAACACACCCGCAACAAAGGGAAAAGTTCCTGGTAAATTTTCATTGCGTAAAAATTTCGTAATTTCTCCATAATCTTCATATTGAGGAACACTTATTTTTTTTATTTTAAGTCCTGATAATGAGGTTGTGAATGTTTTTACCTCATATTTTTTATCACGAACTTCATATTTAAAGGCATCGCCTTCATAATTTTCTTTAACAGAAGACCAAGATTTTAATTTATTTGCAATTTGTTTTGGAAGAAAATCCCAGTGTTTCTTTATCTCATGCTGAATTTTATCTTTGATATTTGAGTCTGTTAAAATTTGATGGGATTTTTCTAATGCATAAATGTTTGTTGCTGTTT
>NZ_JBIPMD010000198.1:0-6209 GCF_044369315.1 Silvanigrella sp. | reverse complement strand
TTTGACAAAGCATTATCCATGGTGTTTTGCCATACCGATGATGTTCTTATAAAAGCACTAGGGTTGGATAATTGTGATAAAACGTCCTCCGATTCAATAATGCCCGCAAATAAATTTTGATATACATAATACATATACTCAGAAAGATCTGTGCTTGTACCAAAGAATCTTTTAAATCCCATTTTAAAAATTTGACTTGGCGGCGTTGGTGTCGCTTTATATACATATTTTGGAATCTCATTATCACTATTTGGAGAAGCAAAAGTTTCATATGAAATGAAATTAAATGTAACAGAGTATAATAATAAAGTAACAATTTTCATTGATCTAAAACTCCATTATGTGAAAGAAGGACTGTAACAAAATAAAAATAAAATAATTAAACATGAGGATCAAGTTAAAATTTAAAGATTTTAATTCAATTAATAAATTGGTATAAAAATCTATTTTAAATTTAAAAAAAGGAAAATAAATTTAAAAAATAATTTGGTAATCTAATTTTTATTTAAGAAGTTTTTAATAGATTAAATTTAAAGGAGTGTGCAAGTTTTTTATATTTTAATTACTTTAATATTAAAATAACATAGTACGCCTCGAGCACTCGTTTTTGATACAAATGCCATTTTGACTATCATAGTATTCATTTCTTTTACTCATCTGAGATGAACTTTATTGTATTCATTTGATGTTTAATAATTATTTATGTTATACTTTATTTTTTTTATTCCTTAAAACAGGAACCACAATAAACTTATTAAGAAAGCCTGATTAAATGTCTCTATCAATTTTTAAATCAGAAGAACCTTATAACTTTTATGAGGAAAGTGGATTAAGTATTATAAAAAATGCAATTAAGGATAAACTTTTTCTAAAATCAACAAAAAACTCTATGGATCTTTTTTTAAGAGGAAGAGATATCATTTCTGTTTACCCACAGACTCATGGAACTCACGAGCCCCATATAATCAATTTGATTTCAAATTTATCTGCTATTGGGTTTTCTGATTTTTTGATAGATATTGGAGCAAATATTGGTTTGACTTCTTGTCAAAGTGGCAAGAACTTTAAAGAAGTACATATGTTCGAACCAAACCCATATTGTTGCAAAATTCTTGAAGTAAACTCAAAAATAGCACTGAACAAAACAAACTATAAAATTTATGAATTTGGCTTAGGCGATCAAAATATAAAGTCTGTCTTGACCGTACCCATAAATAATTGGGGTGGAGCGTTCATTAAAGATGAAAGCAATTCATACGATGAAGCGACTTTACTTAAAAAAGATGGATTTGAAGTTTATGATGAATCTAATTATTTTAATGTAGAAATAGAAGTTAAAAACACAGTTGATATTTTGCCTCAAATTTTCAAAAATTTTGAAAATAAAAATTATACTTCTGGGATAATCAAATTAGATGCGGAAGGATTTGAAACTACCATTTTAAAAAGTTTTTCTAAAGTTTTACCAAATAATATTAAATTATTTATTATTTTTGAATCTTGGGATAAGAACTTTGATATGAATGAAATTTTAAATTTGTTTCATGGCAGAGCAAAAGCTTATAAAATTAAAAGAATAGTTCCATGGAAAAATAAGTTTGACAAGCTCTTCAAAATTATCTTTAGGTTATCAAAAATTAAAATAAAATATGAATTAATTTCAAATAAATCTAATGAATGGAATGGCGATATTGTTATTTATATTGATTAAAAAGTTTTAATGTAGCTTTTAAATTTAATATTTTGTTACTTCTGGAAATAATTCGGATGCTTTGTAAGAACTTCTTACTAAAGGTCCTGAAGCAACAGCTTTAAAACCCATTTTTTTAGCAACTTGTTTCCAAAATTCAAATTCATCGGGATGCACAAAACGTTTTACTGTTAAGTGTTTAGGAGTCGGTTGAAGATATTGACCAATTGTAATAATTTCGACACCGACCTTGCGAAGGTCGTGCATAGATTCTTCTACTTCATCGAATGTTTCCCCTAGTCCAAGCATAATCGCGCTTTTGGTAAACATTCCTTTTGGGCCTATTTTTAAAGCATTAGCCAAAACAGTTAAACTTTGATCATATTTTGCGCGGGCATCACGGACACGAGGACTTAAGCGACGCACAGTTTCAATATTATGTGCGAAAACATCGAGACCTCTTCCTGCATGAACAATTTCTTGGATAGAGGACTCTTGTCCACGAAAGTCACCTGCTAAAATTTCAACTCTCGTATTAGGATTTTCTTTATGAATGGATTCAATTGTTTTGGAAATATGATGAGAGCCTCCGTCAGGGAGATCGTCTCTATCCACCATTGTAATGACAGCGTAACTTAAATTCATGGTCTTAATGCTTTCTGCCACTTTAAAAGGCTCTTCGGCATCAAGCAGTCCAGCAGGGTTTCCAGTTTTAATATGACAAAAACGACAACCTCTAGTGCAGACATCACCCATAATCATAAATGTAGCTGTTCCTGTATTCCAACAAGCAGAAATATTAGGGCAGCGCGCTTCTTCACAAACAGTATAAAGTTTTTTTTCTCTTAAATCTTTTTTAATACTATATAAAACATCACCACCTGTAAGACCTACTTTTAACCAATTCGGTTTTAAAGGACGACCCGTTCTTGGATTGTATTCAGGTTCTACAGATAAAGCTGCAAGTTTATGATAAACCTCTTCACGATTTTCAATCACAGATTGAAATTTTTGTTTGATGTTTTGATTGGTTATATTTTCCACCTGCATGTTTGCACTCCCTAAAAGACTTATGGCACATTCGGTCATGGCGATAACTGTTTATCCCTAACAGTGCGTTAAAAATTATGCAAATTCCAAGAGGTATTCAACACAATGTCGCGAATTTCTAGCTTAGAAGTCCAGCTTAGTAACGTAAAATCATTATTAAGGACAATGTGTGATGCTGTAAATACAGGGTTGGTTACTCTCATACAGCATTTTGAACATCCCAATCCAAACCGGTTAATTAAAATAGTCGTTCTTGATTCCGAAATAGATAACCTTGAACGTGCCATAGATACATCTATTTTACAAATATTAGCTACGCAACAACCTTTAGGTTATGAACTCCGGTTAGCTTATGCCTGCGCAAAAATTGCACACCATATTGAGCGTATTGGAGATGCTGTAGAAAGTTTAGCAAGGCAACTCGTAAATGGAGATATTCCAGATCAAAAAGAGATTTTTTTAGAAATGTTAAATGATTCAAAAGATCTCTTTGAAAGATCCTACACGGCCATGTTTGAGGGAGATTTATCCTTAATTCAAGAAATTCATTTGTTAGATGATAAAGTTGACTTTAAACAAAGAGAACTCTATCACATAGCAAAAAAAATCTTAAAAAAAGAAAGTAAAGGTAACATAGATAAAGCATTAAGAATTATTAGCATGAGTGCTAAAATAGAAAAAATTGCAGATCTTTGTTGCAATTGGGCGGAACAAATTGATTTAGCTGAAAATGGAATGGTTCGTAGAAAAATTCAAAAAAGAAAATACCGTTTGGTTTTTATGGATAATGTTGGAGGTATTAATGCTAGTATTGCAGCTTCTTTTTTGTATCAAAATGTAAAAGATATTGTCGATCTGTCTGTTGTTGCAAGTCAGCCAATTAAAACAAATAACATTCTTAATTTTACAAATTTACTTTCTGAATATGAGATCACACCGCAAATTTTTCCTATTGCTCGAATTACATCCATGAATTGGAATAAATCATTAATGTTAATTATATTAGGAGATTTTGAATTACCAAAAGAAGAACTAGAAGTTGTTCCCTATAAAACTGTCCAAATAATTTGGAATGAAATTAATTTTGAACCAAATGAAATAGAATCCGATCCAAAAAAATTTAAAGAATTTGTAAATTCACTTCTAATTAGAACAAATCATCTCGCTCAAATAATTGCTAGAACGCAAGAACAAAATGAATAACTATTTTTATGACGGGGGGGGGATTTTTTGCAAAAAAATCTCTAATAAATACAGTAATAAAGTATTTGACACGTCAAAATTTCACTTTCTGACAATTTTCAGACTGCTATAAGTAAACATCTTTCATGTAAGCTACAAGAAATGACATATATTTACCTGTAAATATTTTTAGGGGAAAAGATTGTTGAAGAAAAATTTCTTCACATATTCATTCTTTACATTTCTTACGGCAGTCAATTTCAATTATGACTCCATTCCTGTTTATGCTCAAAGTTCAAAAATAAAAAAAGAAAATAAATTATCTCCGTCAATTATAGGAGAAGATAGTTATCGTTTGGTTTTTGAATTAAATCAACCAAGAAGGTATGCGACAAGATTTATTAAAGAAACAAGAACATTACAAATTAGAATCATTCCAGCAAGATCAAGCGAGTTCAATGCAACTTCTTTTTATGATACAAGATATGTAAAAAGAGTTTTAATTCATGAAGATAAATCAGAAGTTATAATAGATATTCAACTAAAAAATATTCCAATTGGTTGGGTTGTCGCTACTCAAAATAAACCTTGGAGAATTCTAATCGATTTTTGGAGAACAGAACCCGAAGAAAAAAATTTAGAAGCCGATTGGAATTGGCAACCAGATTATATTGAAGGAATGAGCAAAGAATCTGTAAAAGAGGGTATGCCTTCAGCACAAATTATAGAGACAAATAAATTAGATGAGAATAAAAATAAAACGATTACAAATTTAAGTCCTATAATAAAAACGGATGCAAAAGAAACCAATAAGTTAACATTACAAGATGATAAAAAAAATACAGTAATTTTAACTAATAAAACTAACCAAACAATAAACAAAAATGGATTTCCTGAAATTTATGGAAGATTAGAAAAATTTATTCCAATGCCTGAGGGAAAATCAGCTCAATTGCAAATGCAAATGGGAGCTGCTTTTGGAACAAAAGACGAAGTTGAAATTGGAAAAAAATTAGCGGAAGAGTTTTATAAGAGTGGGAATGAAGCACAATCCCTTTCTATTTTTAGAAGACTTGCTGCGTTGTCAGAAAAAGGAATTAAATCGGATCCAAAGTTTTTATGGTTTGCAGGAGAATCCGCATATTTAACTCATAATTTTAGTTTAGCTAATGACTATTTAAGATCTATAATATTAAATTATCCTGGAAGTTATTATTCAAGTTTAGCAAAACTTAGAATTATAGATATAGATGAATTACAAAACTCAAAAGAAAAAGGATTTGGTAAAACGAGATTTCAAAATGCAGAAATATATTCTGAAATGGCATTATCAGAAAATTCTCCTAAAATAGTAAAAATTGCAGCGACACTTCGTGTTTTAAATCAAATTGTGAATGAAAATCCGAGTTCGGCAAAATCATACCAGCAAAATCTCGACGCATGTGTCGTAGATAGCAGTGTTCCATTTGATTTGATGAAAAATTGTGCATATGATCGAACTAGAGCATTAATTGAAAATGAAACTATAAACAGTTCTGATGCTGCGGTTCAGCAATTTAAAAAATTGGCACCGGGTGATAATCGAGCATTAGACTTAGAAAAAATTGTTTCTAGTAGAGTAAAAGAGCTTTTGAAAAAAACAGCTCAAACGAAACAATGGGAAGATTGGATTGCTTTTGAAAAAAAGGCGAGACCTTCTTTATTAGAATTTACCTTTGCAGATGGTGATGCTTTATTTACGAGAGCAGAAGCCTTTGAAGCTGTAGGGGAAAATCTAAAGTCAGCGCAACTATATGGTGCGTTTTGGCAAGCATCAAATGATCAAAAAAAGAAAAATGAAGCAGCCGCATTGGCGGCAAGACTCCTGTATCGAAGTAATAAACCTTCGGAGGCAGACGACTTTTTGCGCCGAATTGAACAGGACAGCAAGAGAAAAACAGAAGGTCTTACAGATCGATCTGTTACCTCTTTAAGGGAACTATCAGTAGCTCCCTACCGTAACAAGACAGCGTTACGTTTACTTTTAGATGAGATGAAACTTGGTCGTTATGTTGAACGCGACTTGCCAACTCTGGCTGAATGGGCTCAAAGGCTGCGTGGAACTCCTGATGTAGAACCACTTTATGCGAAAATACTCGCATATCCTGCAAAGTCTTTAGATGAAACTCAGACAGTTGAATCGTCAATCATGCAATACGCAGAAGATTTACGGGATTCAGGCAGGTTTGCAAATTCGGGAGATATGTTTCTTGCTGTTGCTAATTTAGCACAGGGGGCGCATCGAGCC
>NZ_JBIPMD010000353.1:0-19835 GCF_044369315.1 Silvanigrella sp. | reverse complement strand
CCCCTTTTCAAAAAAATACTCTTTCACTTCTCGAAAACTTAAGTTAGTTCTCAAATACATTCGAACTGCTTCGCCTATGATTTCTTTTGGGAAGTTATGGAATTTGAATTTGTTCATTTATACAGCATCTTTACTTTTAATCTGTTACTTTAGAAACTCAAAAAAATAAACTTCTATTATTCTATTACTTAAATATGCATTTACAATTCTCATAATTATATTTAAAATATATGATAAAAATTTTATTCAAAACAATGACTATACGTAGGAAAATCGATCCTTCTTTAACAAAATTTTGATTATTTAAACAATACAAACTCAAAAAAAAACCAAACCTTCCGAACATCTAGCAACATAACATATTTTTTTACGAAAGAAATAAAATATGATTATTAAAGTAAATTTATATTTCAAAATATTACTCTATCCTATATTGCTTATATTTATTTCATATACTGAATTAAGCAAAGCAGAAGAGCTTCTTCCTAATCATGATTTTCAGGACTATTTAGAGAAAGATGAACTTAAAAACAAAGAAATTTCCGAAAATAAAATAAAAAATAAAAAAAAGAACCGTTCCGAAAGGGATAAGAAATATAAAAAAGAAGTGATGAATAAAAAATGCAACAAATATACAACCAGCAATGGCGAAAATTTAATCCAAATTCTTCGCAATAAATCAATGACACCTATTTATGGAATTGATGGATCTTTAAATAAAACCCTACAATTAAATCCTAATTTACCCATAAATAATTATACTTTTAAAGATGGTGAAATTTTATGTTTAATGGACTCTCCATCAAAAAGTGAGGAAAAAAATCAGACTATCAAAGAAAGTATAAAGATAAGTCACGATCAAAAAACCAATTTAAATGAATCTCAAAATTTTCAAATGGTTTATGTAGAAGGAGGAATCCGTTATCTTAGGCTCATTGAAAATGATTCGGATACAAATACATCAGCTTTATTACTTTCAAGAGCGATGATTAGTGCTGAAGGTGGGCTTATACAAAAATGGCACCCAAAATTTCAATCTTATTTTGGAATTAATTATGCAGTTTCACAAATTATGCAATCTGATACCTCCATTGTTATTGGGGATAGCATCATTCGATTAACCAATTTTTTTGTAGGTGGTAAATACTTTTTTTTACCTTATGTGTATGGACTAATTGGATTTGGTTACGGAGATGAGCTTCTTTTTCGGGCTGTAAATTCACAAACAATCCAAGTTGAAAAAATGTCAACAGCGAAATTAAAATTCCTTGGAGGCCTTACAATGTATGAATATAGATCCTTTGGATTCTATGGAGAATTAGCTTTTTTGTTAAATACACCATATAATAACGAAATATATTATTCTCAAATTGGGAAGGGATACGAAGCTGCCCTTGCAACTACTTATCAAGGAACAGGCTGGGATTTTAGAGCACGCATATATTATACAAGATATGAAACAACAATACCCCCCGTGGTTTTTGATTATACTGAAGTAGGTTTATTATTGCGTTTAGCGGTTGATTTAGAAAATTGAGCTTTGTATTTTACACGTAGTTTATACTGATTATCAAGGATCTGCTCTATTTAATATTTTAGTTGCTGAAGGAGAAAAAGGTGTTGATTTTGCAATCCCTAAAGGACCAGGGGTTGCAGTACTGTTATTATCTCCCCAGCAGTAAACATCATCATTCGCTAATAATGCGCAATTGACTTTATCAGAAGCAGCCATATCAACAATAGTCTGATTGGGAAGCCCTGTTACTTTTTTTGGGATTGCATAGCTTGTTGTTGAACCAATGCCTAATTGTCCAACAGAGTTATCCCCCCAACAATAAATAGTTGAGAAGTTATTGTTAGCAGCACAGGAATGGTTCTGACCCGCAACAACAATACCCACCGAAGTTAACCCATTAACAGAAACGGGACCTGTAGTTGTCACCGTGGAAGCATTTCCCAACTGGCCATTCACATTGTTTCCAAAACATTGCACCGTTTGATCATCAATGAGGAAACACATATGGGCGCCATTTCCTCGGGAAGCAGAAGTGGCTCCCGAAACTACCGCGGTAGGGTTTTGTGAAAAAGTAAAACCTAAATACCCTAATGCATTCCCCCAACAAATCCCTTTCCGTGAGGCGGTAGCCACGCAGGTCATCTTATCTGACGCGGAAGCTGATATTATTTTTTCGCTCACATTTGGAGAAACTCCCCCTAAACTTTGGTTGAGCGTTCCATCCCCCAATTGGCCACTCGTATTTGTCCCCCAACAACCCATACTTCCATCTGTATACGAGGCGCAGCTATGAACATCACCTGCAGCAAACCCAGCCATCTTCTTGTCACTTACATTTGAAACAGGGACTGGAATTAAGCTTGAGGTTGTATTGCCTGTACCAAACTGACCATTTGAGTTGTCACCCCAGCATTTCAACCCACTTTTAAAATAAGCACACGTCGTCATAAGCGATGCAGAGACGGCAACCGCAAAATCACCATTTGCAATTGAGATATTCGTAAGGACGGATGCAAGGGTAGGCGTATCCATATTTGTCGTATTTCCGGTTCCAAGCTGACCATTTGAATTATAACCCCAGCACTTTATGTTCCCGCTACGCATGACCACACAGAATCCAAAACCAGCACCGCTAAGAAGCCCGGCCCCCTCTCCATTCGTGGTATAAGAAGGGACATAGCCCAATTTAGATGTCAAGGACACGAGATCGTCTAAAGAGTCTTCAGACAATGGCAATGTGGGATTGGGTAAGTTATACAAGGGATTGCATCCGGAAAAGAAGAATGCGGCCAAAACCCCAAAGAGCACCCATAAATTCATTTTCAACCTATGAAAACAAAAATAGAAAAGGTTTTGTTTCATATTGCCCTTAAGACGGAAAATGTGATTTCACTATTCTTCTTATATCATATAGCAATTTAAAGCGCTTTGCTTTCCGTAGGCTTTTTGATTTTGACATGGTAATTAATCAAATAGGAAATATTTTACACACCTACGGAAGAGTTCATTTTTTAGCCGAACCAAAATATCTGGACGGAGCCATGAAATGGCTCGATATTATTCAGGTAATTTAATAAAATTTTTAGTTATAATGAGAGAATTTGTTTAAGGGAGTCTTCAAGATCCATTATTTCTTTAATTGAAAACTTACCTGCTTGTTTTCTAAGCCTGGTTTTATCTACCGTTCTAATTTGATCACAAACCGCAACTGATGATTTTTCCATGCAAGACACAGGGATTACAAGCGGGGGACGCGGTTGAGCTGAGGTAGATAAGGGAACGACGATTACAGTTTTGCGTGCCCTATTAATTGCATTAGCACTAACAATAACACAAGGCCTTAATTTGCTAATTTCTGATCCTTTCGTGGGATCTAAATCAACCCAATACACTTCACCACGATTCATCATCTAAGCCATCCTTGCTTGTTATGTTCCATTCAACCATTTCTGCATGAAGTCCTTCGTCCTTTTCTACATCAACAGCACATCGATAAAGCTCCTCTTCTCTTTTTTTAACTTCTTCATCTATTAATGCCGCAATGATTTGGCTTCTCATTCGGCTTGGGAATACAGCTCGCATCCGCATAGACAGATCGTCTGGTATAGAAACTAGAATTTTCTGCATGATACACCTCCTTAATAGATATATTATATCCTATATCGGATGTAAAGATATAGAAAATAAGGACTAGCTCATAAGTGACTTTATTTTGTATAAATATAAATAGTTTTAAGCTCTTATCTATTGGGGTTCTGGGCGTTTCAGCCCTAAAACTGTCGGTATGTGCTAGCTGACATATACACAAGGGAAATATTTTACACACCTATGGAAGAGGTGGTAGTGTCACCCGGTATCTTTGCAGAGAAAAGGCTCATTACATAAATGTACAATGAGCTGTTGGTAGGGGTTCAGTAGTAGGTCATGAAGAAGCCAATAATTAACATCGCTCATTTCTTAGCCGAATCCAAATATCCGGACGAAGCCCTGAAATGGCTCAAATCCGCACGCACGAGCTGGCCTGCCAATGATTCCGTTTGGCATTTTCTTAGGGACTCGCAGACAGAGCTGCCTGCAATTCGTAAAGCACTGGAACAAGGTACTTACCAATTTGAACCAGTTAAAAAAATAACCCGTACCGAGAAAGAACCAATTTGGATATGGCATGCCCGCGATACCTTTGTGTTAAAAGCACTTAGCCTTTACTTAAATGAAACCGTCCTTTCGAAATTCTCTCCTCAATGTGTCCATATACAAGGTAATGGGGGTATCCATTCTGCCATTCGTTTCATAAACAAGCAGATCCCCGAGCAAACCTACGTATTCCGCAGCGACGTCAAATCCTATTACGAAAGCATGGAGCACGCGGAGATCCTCCGCTTACTTGGTAATATTACAGATTGTCCCCTGATCCATTCGTTTTTTGAAAATTTTCTAAGCCACTTGGAGGATTACAATTGCATTTTAACCACAACCGTAAAAGGAATTAGCAAAGGCTGTCCTATATCGCCGTTGTTAGGAGCCTTATACCTTTGCGAACTTGACCGTGCCATGGAACATGCTCCGGTTGCGTACGTACGTTATATGGACGATTGGTGTATCCTTGCCAAAACAAAATGGGTGTTGCGTAAAGCGGTTAAGACCACAAACCAAATCCTTTCCCGCTTAAACGTTTGCAAACACCCCGATAAGACTTTTATTGGCCGCATTACCCGCGGCTTCGACTTCCTTGGCTTTCACTTTACCGAAAAAGGACTGCTTAAAGTCGCTACAATTACCAGACAAAAAATGCTTCTGAAACTCCGCAAGCTTTATGAGCACCCCCGCGGAACAGACGCTGCCGTTGTCGGTTACCTAAAGCGTTGGAATAGTTGGGTGGACAGTGTGATGCGGAATGTTATTAAAACTCCTGGTCTCTGTTTTGGTACCACGACGATTGTTAGGTAGTTTTGGTTCCCATTGTTCTGTTGCCCGCATTTCACTCTTAAGGTACACGGGTACAAGCTCTAAAACTCGTCGCCGTTGTCCCGACCAATGCGGGGGTAAACCGGATGTACCATTGTAACCCCACTCCGTTGATTCCGTAATCGATATTCCCGTCACGCATACACCATTTACGCCCGCCGTGTAAACCATTAACCACAGCCGTCTCTACCCAGGGCCCTTCGGCGTATCGTACCGTTATTGCATCGGGTGGTTCGCCCCATGCCCTACAACCATTGAACGGATAATACCACACCCCGGGCGCGCTACTACTATCCGTATCGCCTTGGTCGCACGCTATGGTGCCTGGACCTATTACTAAGTACGCCGCAGTGGGCGACCGAGAGCGCAAGTCAGTGAGCACGGCTGTGCGGACGTTCTCCATCATGTCAAACGTTAACGCCGTCCCTGTCCACGCCGCCGCGAAGGGGAGATAACCCTTCAGCGTAGTGCCCCGCCCTTGAGGTGGAAAGTCGCCTAATATGAACTTTCCCTCGCCCATTGTGTCCCTGTTGTTCGTAGGTGCCGATTGTGTTCCGTTAGCGTTCACTACGATTCCAATTCCACTGAGCGACCGCGCAAGGAAATCATAACTCCCTGCCCCGGAAGACTTTGTAACACTCGTTCCAGAAATGTCCTCTAAAAAACTAGTACCGCCTCTGTTGTACCCAAACCCTCCATAGGGTCGGCCGTTCGCATTTATTACGGATTCGTATCCCATCACCCCCTCGTATCCCGTCCCCCCCTGTGCTGTAGGCGTTTGAGCGTAGGCTATCTGGGTGGATGGGTTTGCTCTATTAAACAAAGGGTTATTAGAAACAGCAATGCCCGAGCTCCCAGCCCCCATCACTCCATTGTTGTCCCACGTAAAAGAAGACGACGCCAAAGTAGCGTTTTGCTGATCGCAATAGAGGTCGAACAACTTAGTGTTGTTATTAGTAGCCCCTCTTCCCGCATTCTGGCTGCTGCGCATGGCGTACATCACATCTGGGAGCGGGATGCTGGGGGTTGCTGTAATGCACCTGGTGAGAAAATTTTTGATTTGGGTTCTCCCTGCGGCAGTTAAGGAGGAGCCCGCAACCGTAGCCACTCTGTTTGCATAATCGGTGTCGACAAGGAGCGTAGTGCTGATGCCATGGGTGCTCGGATCGCTTGAAGCCAGGCTGCATTGCGTTGTGCTCAAATCTGTGGCGCCTGTAGGGCCTAGGGCGTTGGAACAGGTGACACAATAGGAAAACACCTTGCATTGGTCCCCTGCCTGGAGGGTGTATGTGTCCGTGGTGGTCGGCGGGGTCACGGGGGTAGTTCGAAATAAATTATTATTTTTATACCAGTTAAAGGTGCAATTGGAGGAATCACTCCAAGCCCCCAGGGATGCGGTCAACGTCCCCGTATTTGACCTCGCAATTCCTGAACTGGAGATCGTTTCCACTCCACTAGAACCGCTGATAAAACCAGGCACGGTGTTATTTATTGGTTTACTAAAGACAACTTGAGCGACAGTGCTTGGTGCTGAAACCTTCGTACTGGCCTGTGACGTATTTTGTACCACAACAATAAATGAGTAGGTCTTGTTTTGGACTAGGCTGCTCCAAGTATACTGGCTACCGATACAACTAGTAGAAGGTGATGAGGCCGAACAAAACAGAAACGAGCTGGTGGTTGGGGTGCCCGAGTCTGAGGCATAAACCCTATAGGTAAAATTGGGGTTACTGCCAAACGCATAGGCAGTCCACGATACCTGTATGGAACTCGTGTTTAGGATACTAGCCACCCCAATGGTAGGAGCTGTAACTGGTGGGGTTAGGACCGTTAAAATTCCACTTGTCTTTGTATATGAAGAATTATTTACACTAGTCGCTACGACACTAAATTGATACGTTGTGTTTTGGACAAGTCCCGTGAGTTTGCAAGTTACCGCTGTGCTACTTGGAGCTTGAGCCGCACTCAATGTTGTCGTTGGGGTGCAAGAGGAAACCTGCCCCGAAGACCAGGTGGTTGTGGTGCCACTGGCGTCCGTATTTTGCAAAGTGTAGTTTACATTCTCTGTACCGTTATTAAAGGTCCAGGTAATTTGCGCTTGCCCGGGGGAAGCATAGGTCGGAAAGTTAGCAGCCAAAGTTGGGGTAAAACTATACGATGGGGTGAAGTTGGTATAAACAACAACCGCATTGGAGGTGATAAAATTTTTAATGCTTCCTGTAGGGGAAGAATTATTGGTCGCCACTATGGTAAAGCTATGGGCTGAGTTGGCTGACAAGTTGGAAATGACGCAACTCACCGCTACTGCCGTACCCGGCGTTACATTAGTCAATGTACAACTTGAGGGCGTGGCTGTTGGACTCGTTGCCTGAGTGGTTAGGTTATTGGCTGTACTTCCTGGGGGAGGTGTGTCTAACACCGTAAAATTCACTACAGGTGAACTGCCAATATTGAAGTTCCAATTTAAAACCACGCTGGTGGCCGTGGGTGTCCCCGCTGTCAAGGTAAAGTTGCTGATAGGAGGGGTGGCCGTGGTAAAGCCCGTAATCACTGTTAACGTACTTGAAGCTAACCTGCTCGTGGTCTTGTTGTTTTGCGCTGTTACCTTAAATTGATAGGACGTGTTTTGCACCAGACCATTCACCTGACAGCTTAAGGCCGAAGTCGTTGGGATTGTCGCATTTGCTATGCTGCAGTTGCTTAACTTAATCCCTGTTGTTTGACTTAACGGGATAGTGGTTCCATTGACTGCCACACTAAAGCTTGTAGTTGAACTTCCCACGGAAAAAGGCCAACTTAAGGTCACACTGGTATCGGCTACCGCACTGGTACCAATCGTAAAGGAAGAAGAGGCGTTAAACGGCGTAGTCGCTGCAAAAGCATTTGCATTCGTGGTTGTGGTATTCCCCCCTGTAGCATGGTTAGTCGCTACAATATTAAACAGGTAATCCGTATTTTGGCTTAATCCCCCAACAACACAGCTTGCCACCGTGGAACCGGAAGTGGGTGTCTGACTTGTTAGAGTGCAGGCACTTACATTCGCGCTAACACTGACACCGGCTGCCGTGGTGGTGTTAATGGTGTAATCCACAGAACTATTGCCAACGGGCATGGTCCAATTTAAGGTAATCGAATTCGATACATTGAGTGTTGCAGTTTGCGTGATAGCTACACTATTGCTTGCTGTGGTGAACTTGGTCACGGCGCTGCTTGGGGCAGTGCTAGTCGAATTTAAGGTCGAACTCGAGTTGCCCACGCTCGTTGCCACCATAGCATAAGCATAGGTGGTATTTGGACTTAAACCACTCACGGTACAGCTTAATGTGGTGTTCCCAGGGGAAACATTACTAAGATTTGTAGCACAACTGGAAATACTCGTTCCCGACAGGGTTGTACCATTTTGCGTAATGCTAAAATTCACCAGAGCATTGCTATTTCCTACATTAAAAGTCCAGTTTAGGGTGGCGGTGGTATCGGTCACCGAAGGGATGGTGACCGCAAAGGTGTTCCCACTCGCTGGAAAAGTGGTCGTAGCCGTTTGCACAGAGGAATCCACATTTGTTGGGCTCAACGTATTATTCGTTGCCCGGATTTTAAAGTCATATTTGGTATTCGATGCCAAGGAGCTGATAGTGCAGCTAACATTGGTTCCCGGTGCGGTGGGCGATAAGGTCGTTTGGCATGTGGCTGCCGAAAAACTGGGCGCGGTGCCACTCGGTGCCGCGCTCAAGCGGGAAAGAACTTGATAATTAAGGGTTTCTGTCCCTGCCCCTGTTCCTAAATTCAACTTCCAGGTTAAGGTTACAGACGTTGCCGTAATGGTAGGCGTGCTAAATACATAGCTGTCCGCAGATGAGTTTAAATCTGTGGTGGCCGACACATTTGCCGATGGGGTGGAAAGTTTTGTGGGTACGGTCCCACTTGCTGTCGTAACGGGATTGGTAGCTGTGACAATTTTGTAATAGTATTTTGTATTTTCAGCCACCGCAGGAAGCACTTGAAACGGCGGATTAGATGCCTGCGTCTGCGTTGGATCGTCGGTACAGTTCACCGAATTCGGTGTGGTGCCAGTGGTTCCATACCAACACGCCATAACCCCCGTATTAAAACCAGAAGCACTGGGATCAAAGGCAGGATCCGTGGAACGATAGACCCGATAAACCACATCTAAATTCGAAGAACGGTTATTGTTCCATTGAATCGTTACATTATTGTACCCTGCACTGGCAATGCTAATCCCACTGGGGGCAACGGGAATGGTGACTGTCACACTTTCTTGGGACGTTGTTGTCGTTGTCGGATTCAGAGCTTTCACTTGGACATAGTACACTGTCCCTGGGATTAAGCCGGAAATCGTATAAGAAGGAGGACTGCCTGCTTGCGCTGTAGTTAACGTAGTGGGACTGCCATAGGAACCTGAAGATGTGCCATAACGAAGCTCATAGCCTGTAGCTCCCGCCACACTCCCCCAGTTTACCGTCATGGCATTGCTTGTAGCCGTAATCGAACTAATCGTAGGCACAGCAAAAGGAGTCGCTTGCACTTCGGCACTATTGGAAATGACATTACCTGGTAAAACTGTTTGCAACGCAAAATAATAAGGAGTCCCATCGGTCAAGTTGGACACGAAACAACTCTGTGTACCTACATTGCTGTTTTGAATAAGACAACTCACCGAAGTCCCTGAACTCAACGCTTGACCTGAGGTTTGGGAATAAAAAATAGTATAACTCTCAGCATTTAATACGGGACTCCAACTTAACGTGATTTGTCCTGTACTTCCAACAGCAGTGAGGGTAGCCGCAGCAACCGGCGTGACCACCACTTGGGCTGAGGTTGTGGAGGCCGTACTAGCTGGGGCATTCGCATTGCTCGCTACAATGTAATAATAATAAGGCGTACTTAGGATTCCCGTATCGGAACAGGGTTGGCTGGTGCAAATTTGGGTACTATTGCTATCACCCGGCACTGAAGTTTGGAAACTAGAGCGGTAAACTTTGTAACTGCTCACCCCAACAGCTCCACTCCAGGTCAATTGAATACTCGTCCCTGCCGTGACTGCCACATTGACCGGGGTAACCGCTGAAATCGGGGTTATGGGAGCATTAGGACTAGCCGCGGCATTCCCGCCTGCGGTCATGGCCGTGACCCGATAATAATAAATTGTCGTTCCATCTGCTATGACGGTGTCTGAACAAGTTCGTGTTGTATCACTTACTGCAGTACACTCGCTTACAGGATTAAATCCGGCTGTCAGGCTTCCCACAGCTTTTTCCACTTTATAACTTAATAAAGAGGGGGTAGCTGCAGAGGGACTGCTCGCCCAAGTGACTGTCACCGCCCCTCCATTCGCTACCAAGGTGGGGCCTACCGTAACTGGATTCGGAGCTGTGATCAGGGTAATCACATTGGAGGTAACAGCATTTTGCGCATTACTTGTGATGACCGCATAGTTGTACTGAATACTAGGCTCTGGCGAGACAGCGTCGGCACACTGCCTCGTGTTTGGCGAATTTACAGTACAAATCAAGGTGTCAGCGGTGGTCACCGTGTTGTTAGCATTGGTAGAACGGTAAAGTTTATAAGTCACTGCCTGGTTTCCAGCAGCAGCTGTCCAACTAAAGGTCAGTGGGTTGGTTTGTCCTGTCACTTGGGTCAACGTAGGAGCCGTAGCCAACGCTGTTGTGACAGTGACATTGGACGAATCCCGTGTGGTGGGCGTAGGAGAATTATTCTTACCAGTGAGCTTAAAAACATATTTTGTATTCTCTTGCAGTCCGGTCACCGTATACGTGTTTTGGGGGGTTGCACCTGTGGTGGAAAACAGAGATGTGCCCCAAGTCCCTGTATTTCCTGTAGCATCTGAAGATTGATAAACATTATAAGTCACTACCCCAAAGGTAGCACCAGTCGTAAAAGTGGACCACGTTAAGGGAATTTGTGTACTTGTTACCGGAGTGCCTACAGCAAAGTTCACGGTGCTTTGTAAATTGGATGATAAATCCGTAACCACAGGATAAGTTGCAGCCGCAAACAACTCGCTGGCACTGGGTGCCGTATTCGTTGCCGACACTTGATAGGTATACACGGTGTTTTGTGCCAGGGCAGGAGTCCCATCGGAATAAGCGGCAGTACTCGGTGAAGTATAAATTGGACTCCCTAAAACACCGCCACTGTAGCGATACAGTTTATAGGTCACAGGCCCTGTTCCGGCTGCTGTGGTCCAGGGTAAGTTGATTTGCGTATCCGTAGCACTCGTTTGACTTGTATTAAACTGCAGAGGAGTTTGTAACGCTGAATAAAAGGCGGTGACATTGGTGGTATGTGCAGGTAAACCACTGTTATTACTTGCGGCAATGGAATACTCATAAGAAGTATTTTCCTGGATATTTGTATCATTATAAGGAGACGTTGCTGAGGAGCTGAGTGTGTCCCACACTAAAGTCGTAGAGTTATAACGTTTCACGGTAAACGTAGTCACGCCCGTTCCCGCATAGGCCGTCCAACTAAGGGTATTTTTTAACGGGTTCGCACTGGCCGTGGTTACAATGCCGCTCGGCCCCGCGGCGACATCCGTCGTTGCGGGTAAGGGAGCGGAATCCATTGCGACGGCCCCGGGAGCCAAGTTTAAAGCGGTCAACTTATAACAATAAGTGGTGTTGGCGGTTAAACCGGTGTCGGTGAAGTTGTACTGGTTATTGGGTACACTTGCTGGGCTATTCCAAGTTAAAGGAGAGGCGCTACAAGCGCTATTAGCACGGGAAACGGTGTACGTGACAACAGCATTGCCCGGCGGCGCACTCCAGGTGAGTTTAATGGAACTGGCATCTTGGGCGGCAATCGTCGCAATGATAGGGTTACTCGCCAGTGCTGTGGTCACTGTTACAATGGAATTGGTGGGATCAAACAACTCACTGCTGCCCGAAACCGAGTCCAATACGGTAATTTTATACTTGTAGGTGGTATTTGCCACGAGCGAGCTGTCGTTATCGGTAAACGTCCTCGCTGTCGGTGTACTCGTATTTAAGGGTCCTGTCCAATTTGTTCCCCCTCCGGCCGCCAGTTGTCTGTAAAGCTTGTAGGTGACTGGGCCGTTGCCTGCCGCTGCGCTCCAATTTAAGGTCACACTGCTTGCGGTGGTCGTGGTGGTTGTAAAGGAAACCGGGTCGTGCAACTTCGTTGTCACGCTAAAGGGACTCGTCGGGTTATTGAAGTTGGCATCGGAATACAGTGCTGTTTGCCCTGGAGCAGAATTGGTCACGGAAATTTGATATTGATAAATGGTGTTTTGGCTCAAACTGGAATCAATATATTGGTTGTTATTTGCAATCGCTGTGGCATTTAATGGGGTCACAGGCCAGGTACTGGTTCCGCTGTTATAACGATAAATATTGTAGGTGACATCCCCGTTGTTTGTCGCATTTTGAGCCAAGGTCCAATTTAACGTCAATTGCTGATCGGTAATGCTTGTGGCGGCACCAAAGGCAGGACGGGTAGCTAAAGCAGAAGTGGTGGCCACAGCAGGGCTTGAAACCGCCGATTCCCCTGCCGTATTTAGGGCCGAAATCACATAATAGTAATTTTTATTTTCCACCAGAGACGCCGTTGAATCCGTACAGGAGTTATTTGTAGACGCTGTGGAAAGTGCTGTACAAACGGCCGTACTTGGGCTTGCAACATAGGGAGAGCTGTTGGAATCCGATCGGTACACTTTATATGTGACATTGGGGTTACTGGGTAATAACGTCCATTGCAACTGCAATGACAGGGGACTGACCTGGGTTTGGGTGACCTGCAACCCAGAAGGCGTGGCCGGGGGCAATTGTAAAGTCATTTCAGGCGTGATCACACTCCCCCAGGTGTTGCTGGCCACTATCTGATATGAGTAATTAAACCCCGAAGTCAGGCTTGTTACCGTGGCCGCTAACGGGTTAGTGCTAGCTGGAATATTGTTCGGCCCCTGGGTAAAAGTACTCGCAGGAGGAATGCGATATTGCACGCTGTATGTATCGGCTCCCAGCGAAGCACTCCACCCGACATTGGCGCTGCTTGCCCCCGTAAAGGCTAAGGTGGAAATCACAAAATTCCCAATGGGGGTGGCATTTGCGCTTGGATCCACAATCGTATTGCCCAATGAATCCACATACGAAAGAGTAAACCCATAGGACTGCCCATCAAACAAGTTCGTAATGGAGCAAGTCGCGGGACTCGTGCCCCCTCCGGCCACCGTACAACCCGTCTGGGACGTGGTGGGGCACGGATTACTCAGCATATTACACGTAACAGGAGTGAGTGGGATGTAAGCCACACTATACGATTGAGCACCTGCCACCGTAGGCCATGTCAACGTTATCTGCCCCGGAGCAGCCACTAACGAGGTCAGGGAATTGGACATGACCGGAACAGCCAATTCCGGTGAAGTCCGTTTGGCCGTTGAGTTTGTCCCCGTGTTACTTGCGACCACCGTATAATAATAATTGGTGCCCACCGTCGCAGGCAAGTTGCTGCAGCTCGTGCCCGTGCACCCGCTAGCAACTAAGGTTCCCCCGGGCGGTGGGGAGCCATTGGCGGTTGTGGCGCTATACACCTTATAGTTAGCCGCTCCATTGGGAGCGGTCCAACTAAAATTGATATTTGCTGCCGTGCTACTGGTAACATTTACAGATGCTGGCGGTAAAGTGAAGGCCGCAATCGGGGTTACCGCACTGGTTCCACTGGCGGCTGAAGCCCCCCCATCTGTGGTCGCGATAATTTGATAATAAATGGGTAACCCATCATAACCATAATTCGTTGCCATATCATCAAAACTGGCACCAGTTGCATCGGGAATAGCGGCTGTGGACACCTTCTGAAAATTACTTGCGGGGCTTCTGGAACTCCAAACTTCATAATTCAGCAATGTGGGATCCGCAGCGCTCGCACTTTGTCCCCAAACGAGGTGAATGGTACCATCTGTTGCCGTAATCAGGGGAGCGCTTGCGATGGCGTTAGGTTTTGTCACGACCTTAACCTCATTGGATGTTAAGGTATTTTGTGCATTACTCACCGTTACAGCATAGTAATACGTCTGACTGGTACTGACCGAGGTGGAATCAATACAAGCGGTACTGGTCGCAGCTGTTATGGTTGTGGTGGAAGTTGTACATTGCGGGGTTCCTGTTGTCGCCACTGGTTGAGTGGTAGAGCGGTACACCTTATAGGTAACACTCCCATTACCTGTTGCCACAGGACTCCATTGTAAATTTACTTGCGTATTGCTTCCAAAAGGCAGTGAAGCGGTTAACGTCGGTGCTGTGGTTAAATTGGTTAAAATGCGTTGCACTGGGGTAGAGGTTTTACTGGAACCGCCGTAGGCAAAAGCCGCATTGGTTACCGTAACCTGATAATTGTAATAAGTATTTTCTAATACATTACTGCGATCTACTACGCTGGTGCTTGAATTGGGAAAACTAGACAGCCGGTTCCAAGAATAGCTCCCTGAAACCTGATCTAAGGAGCGATACACATCATAGCTGATGGTGCTCGGATTGGTTGGGAAACTCCACGATAAATTAATGCTGTTATCCGGATTGGGAGTATTTAAGGTCGGGGCATTCATCGTGGGAGTCGATGTGATATCGCTGGTTACGGTATAAGTATTGGAAACTAAGCCAGTTGTTCCCGTGGTTCCTGACGATTGGTTTAAAGAAATAAGCTTATAATCATAAGCAGTATTTTCAGCAGGGGCTGTATCCGTAAAGGTTGTATTGCTGGAAGCTGGTGAAATTAAGTTACTCGACCAGGTTCCTGCCCCACTGGGACTGCGAAGGAGCTGGTATGTTACGGTACTGTTGTTGGGGAGCGCATTCCATACCAGGGTGATATGCGTGCCCGTAGCCACAGTCTGCGCTTGGGTAAATTGGGCTGCACTCTGTAAGGCTGTGGTTTCCGAAACTGTTGTTGAATCGAGGGGCTGAGCCTGAAACGCATTATTCGTGACACTTACATAATAGTAATATTTCGTATTTTCAGACAACCCAGCAGCATTGTTGTTATCGGTGTAAGTGGTATTGCTCCCTGTATAAATAGGACTTCCCCAACTTCCCGCAGTACCTGTGGTGGAGCGATACAAATTATACACCAATGGTTCGGAACCGGTGGGAGTGGGGGTGATACTCCAATTTAACTTGAGAGCATTCCACTGGATATTTGCACTGAGAATGGTAAGCGTTGGAGCCGTTTGTAGAGCGGTCGTAGAACTCAATACATTCGACGGAATAGGAACCGCAGACGGGCTATTATTTGTCGCTGTTATGTAATACCAGTATTGGGTGTTTGAATTTGTAGCGGCAATGGGATCTTTAAACGACAATGGAGAAGTTACCCCCCCAGCTCCTAATAGAGGGGTACCCCCAGAAGGGGTTCCTGTAATGGGAGAGGTGCTGCGATAAAGCTGATACGTCACCGTACCATTGCTAAAAGCTGGTTTCGCTGTCCATTGAAAGGTGATCCCTGTGGTATCGGAAGCGGCCACTGAAAGCACAGGAGCGGTTTTTAAAGCCGTGACCACGTTATAGGTGCTCGATAACTGTGGTAGGGCACCGGCTCTGTTGTTTATCACATCTACCATGTAATAATACTGAATGTTTTCAGCCAGATTAGAATCCGGATAGGTTAATGAGGAACTCAAATACGGAGAGGACACGGGCAAAGTGGCCAAAGGTGTCCCCCAACTCGCTGGGCTACTGACTAAGGAACGGTACACATGAAAGGTGACAGGCGCATTTCCTTTGTTAAAACTCCAACCTAAACTTAAGCTATTATCTGTGACAGAAGAAGCCGCCAAGCTCGCTGGAGCCGTGCTGAGGGTAGAGGGAAGAGCGGTAGAGCTAACAGTAGCATTCGACGTATTATTCGCGTTAGTCGCACTTAAGGCATAGTAATACAATGTGTTTTCAGCAAACGTGCCCCCAGGCCCATTATCTGTGGTGTTATTTACTGGATTCGCATAAGTGGAAGCAACCGCAGCCCCAATCAGATTCCCCGTTACGATACCCACTGGGGTTGAGGTATCGCGATACACATTATAACTGATGTCTGCATTTCCCAATGAATTATTCCAATTTATGGTATTTGTTGTTGCCGTTGTGGCAGCAACGATGAGTCCATTGGGAATCGGATATGTAGTTGCCACAACCTCAGCAGAATTGGGGGAATTCCCTCCTTCATTGCTCGCCACAACCATGTAGAAGTATTTATTATTATCTTGGAGGCTTTGGGTGCTATCCGTGCACGAGATGGAAGGGATTTTATAACAACCTACAACCGATGCGTAACTCATGGTAGATACCGCGGTACGGTACACGCTATAGCGAATCGTGCCACCGCCAGTAGACGCTATCCAATTTAAGGTAATTTGGTTTGCCGCCACGACGACACTCCCGCTTCCAGACCACGTGGGGGCACTAGGGGGGTCGATGATCAAAGCAGAACTCACCAAACTGATTATGGTGCCCGCTGAATTGCTCGCAATGACTTGGAAATAGGAAAAAAAACCATCCGGCAAGCCCTGCACAAGATGGGGATCCGTCACATTAAATTCACTATTGTTGATAGTACTGGGGCTGCTCCCTGACTGCACCGTGTAATAGGTATTCCCTATCCCGGCATCCACGGTCCCCCAAGACACCAGAGCCGAACGGGATTTGGGAGTTAATAAAAGGGAAAAGGGGTTAGGGGTTGCAAGGACTTCGTTTTTCATATCGATCGTCCCAAACCGATTCCTTGCCACAACGTTAAAATAATAGGGCGTTCCATCCACAAGGCCTGTTACCACACAAACCTGGGCTTGGATATGGCTACAGCCAGCTGCCGTGTTTGGGTAATCCCCCGAGGAAGTCCCATATACTACCGTGTAATCATCGGCATTTTTCGCCACATCCCACGCCAAATTCACTTGCCCATCTGTGACAAGCACTCCATTCACCGCAAAAGGGGTGGGCGTACTTAAAAAAGGCGTGTTCCCCTCATCAACATGGGAACTACCCCCTCCTAAGGGATTGTAATTACACCCAAAAAAAAATAAAGGGAGATTTAAAATGCATATGGTTAACATGGAATATATTGTTTTTAAAATCATACCCCTGAATTCAATAAAATGTGTGTAATTTTTTTTCATAAAAAATCTCATAAAGGATTACTTATTATTCTATTAAATTAATTAATTTATGAAAGCTTGAGTAGGGGGGGTCAGAATTTGACACCTTGCTTTTGAAAACTCTCTTCGAGAGCAACTTCAACTTGATTCAAGGAAACACTTACTGGCCTATTATTAATATAAAGAGAAGGAGTACCCTGAAATCCTTTTAAAGTGAGAAATTGGTTTCTAACTTTTTGTAAGTACTGCTGTGCTTTTCCTGATATCACACAATCTTTAAATTGATTCAGATTTAAACCACTATCTTTAGCAATGTCTATTATAGGTTTATTTTCACTCAAAAGTTTATTTTCTTTTAAATTGTCTTCTAAAATTTTAGATTCACTGACCGATAAACCAAATAATTTATCATGGAATCCCCAAAACTTTTGTTCTCCTTGCTCTTGAGCACAAAAGGAAGCCTTTGCATAATATCCACTTAACCCATAGTTGTCCTGAGGAAAGTTAACACTTACAAATTTAACTTTGTTTGCAAATTTTTTCACTACTTTATTTAATTCTGCTTCATTTTTTCTGCTCTTTTCATCAGCATAATCGCTAACATTAACAAATGTAATTTCAGATTTTTTATTTCCACGTACGGGATAGGAAACCAGATCCATTGCCAAAGGAGGTCCCATGAGTGCTGGTAAAAGAATTTTTATCCTATTTGCCTTAAGCATTTCTCCTAATTTTTTATCTATGATTTCACTGGATTTTTGATATGCTAACTGCATTTTTATTAAACTTTTAACTTTTTCAAAACTCTGTCCAGAAAAAATAGCGATACCATTTGTTCGTACTACAGAATCGTAATAATTTTTTGCTAAAACATCATCGATTGGCCCTGTTGCAATTAAATTTTGTAAAGGGGGCAACTCCTGCATTTTTCCACTGTCTTGAGAAAGACCTATCCTAAGTGCCGCCTTTAAAATATAATCTCTTTTTGCATCATAAATATTTTTTTCAAAACCATAATAATCAAACAACAAATTTTGGGGAAGAATTTGACTAGACCAAACTTTACCATCTAATTCAAACAATGGCTCTCCAAAAATATTATTATCTAATGCATTTTTATGTTGTATGAACTTAGATACAAAAAATCCAATAGCAACTCCTGTTAATAATGAAAATACAATAGGTCGTTTGGATTTTATATTGAGTTTATATTTTGACATAGATTAGCTACCTTTTTCATTTTGTTATAAACTAATTCTTTAACTACTATTTATAATAAAGTTTACAAAATAATAAAAAAATCTGGTACGATATTTGTCATAATTTTGACTTAATTTTTATATCTATATAACACAATCTCTAAATTAACAAAGGTTTCCAGAGAGATTGATCATTAACTGATGATTAAAAAAGCACAAATTGATGTAAAAATATGATTTATCTGAGTGGCCACGCGACGAGTTGGTGATTTTACCAAGCCAGCATATAGTGTCCCCCATCGTCAAGACAAAAACCCATCCAAAATGTAGCAAAATTTGAACGTGTTTTTATCCTATCCAATGTTTAAAAAAAAGAAAATATTATCCAGTAAAAAAAATGACATATGTTTTTTTTAAAAAATACCGAACCTTTCTAAAGAATTAGCGAACGCATCAAATGAATTTTTTACTGATATTATAAAGGGATGATAAGTTGTTTTATAAAACATTCAATAAATCTAGAATCATTTTACTAAAATACTTAATATTTTTAACAGTTTTTTCAAATAATAGGTTTGCGTATTCAAGTGAAAATAATTACATTACCTATAAAGTTGTAAAATATGATAAACTTGAAGACATTTTAAGAAATCATAAACTAGAACCCATTTATGGAAAAGATGGTTTTTTAAAAAAATTCTTAAAACTTAATCCGAAAAAAAAGAAAGCCAAAGGAAATTTAATTTACCCAGATGAAAAAATTATTTTACCCATTTCTAAAGATCAAATAAGTTTAAAAAATATGCCTTCTGAACAAATAAATCAATTCAGCACATTCGTAAATATTAATAATAATAAAGGGATTGACAATTCCCATGATCTAAAAAAATTGCCAGAAAATCAAGTTTACATAACATATAAAGTAAAAAAAGGTGACATGATTAGTATACTATTAAAAAAATTTAAAGCTTTTCCAATATACGGGGAAAAAGGTTATTTATTCAAAACACTAGAACTTAACCCATTAAAAAAATCTACACAAGGTGATTTAATATACCCCAATGAATACATAATCTTACCCATCCTAATTAATGTGCTTATAAAATTACCAGACTCCGAAAAAAGTAACATTAAAATTTTAAAAAAAATTCCAGAAAAAAATATTAAAATAAATAAAGAAGAAGTCAGTTTTGAAGATTTTCAAGATCAATATGAGAAAAGTAAAAAGCCTGAGGATCAAGTTAAAAATAAAGATGAAATAAAATCACTACAAAAAGAATCTAAAACTCATCTTCCTCAAGCAGGGGAAATAAAACTAACTGCAATTTTAAAAAAAGAGTTTATCCAATTAGAATGGAAGGACGGAAATTCAAAGATCCCCATTAAATATGATGTATTAAGATCAAATACAAGCGGAAGGTGTCCTCCCAATAAGTGATTTTTACAAAACGTAAATACAGATTTAAATTTCCTTTTGAGGGGGAGATTTAAATGGAGATGGAAAATAGACTTTTAAAAC
>NZ_JBIPMD010000040.1:0-19909 GCF_044369315.1 Silvanigrella sp. | reverse complement strand
TTGGTTACCTTGGAATTATCTTGATACTATCAACAAAATCAAAAACCACTCTCTATAAAAAATTTAATTCCATTCATTGTGTTTGTAAAATGCACTTATTGGGAGGACACTTCTGAATCCGAAAAAATTATAGGAACTATTGGACTCCTTCCTAAAAATCCTAAATTACCAAATCAATATGAACTTGGTTTTGTATTAGGGGAAACAAGGTGGGGAAAAGGATACGCATATGAAGCAGCAACTGCTTTAATATCATTTACAAATAAAAACTATAAAATAGAAAAAATTTTAGCTTATTGTGCTACACAAAATATATTTAGTTTTAAATTACTGGAAAAGATTGGGATGCAAAGAGAAGGAATAATAAAAAAACATCTTTTAAAAAATGGAAATTATTTTGACTCTTATATTTATACTTTAATAAATGAAAAATAATATTTAATTTAAAATTAAAACATCACAATGAATTTTATTTGCAATGTAATTTGCTGTTGAACCTAGCATTCCAATAAAGGAATGGTGATGGCCAGCAATAATAACTAAATCAATATTTAATTCTTTAGCAAAAGCAACAATACCCTCTTTAGGATCAGCAAAAAAAACGTGAATATTTTGCTTTTCTACATTTAAATCAGCAACAAGTTTATTCATTTTTTGCTCTGCATCTTGAATGGCTTCTTTTTCAAGATCGATATTTACAGGATAGTAGTAACCATGAACAGGAATAGATGCCACAGGACTTACGGCATGGCAGATATGTACTTCCGCATTAAATGCGCTAGAAAGAGGAATTGCTTTTTGAAAAGACTTGATACTCGCTTCTGAAAAATCAGTACATATTAATATTTTTTTATATGCAGACATAAACCTGTTCCTTTATCTGAGATAGTAAAAACTTATTCAAGGAATAAGAAATAAAATCATTCATTATTTTATATTTTTTTTATAAATTATTCAAGGCAATTATAAGATATTTAAATAACAATTAGAATTATAGAATAACATTTTATACTAAATTTACATTTAAATTATTTTTTGGATAGTCTGCTATTCTTGCAAATGGACCTTCAAATATTTGTTTTACTAATGTTACATTTAAAGAATCTATATCTTCTTTTTGTGATATCTCATTCTCATGAATGATTAGGATACGATGAGAGTTTGTATCCGTTATGATTAAATTTCCATTGAACCAAGTAATACCAGATGGTTCATTTAAACTTTCAGATAAAGGAACTGTGCCTAAATAATCCTTGCCTACAGAATAAATTCTCATCGCATTATTATAGGAATCTAATATATATAAGTTTTGTGATTTAGGGCTCCAAGCACAACTTAAAGGATGCTGCATTTTTGCTTCTGCGCCAAGGCCATCTGAAAAACCAAAATCAAAAAGCCCCCCACCAACAAGACTCACTATCATCGTTTTTCCTGTTTCATTCCAATTTTTAATAATAAGTCGAATAGAGCTAGTCTCACTATCTGTAAAAGCAAGAACAGTATCAGAAACAGCAGAAACACCGGAAGGTTCTGCCAGAGCAGCAAACGAAGCGGGCCCATCTAAAAGATCTTCTCGTCCTGAACCAGCAATATGTGAAACAGAATCATCTTTAACTATGTATTGTACTATTTGATTGCTCCCAGAGCATGAAATGGCCAGATGATTTCCCCATACACAAACATCAGCAGGACAATTTAACGGAGCTAGTTTTGCATCATATTCTGAACGCGCTTCGAATAAACCTTTTTCACCTTTACCAGCAAGAACTCTATATTTTCTTTGAGGCTTTCCTTCTAAATCAAATGCAATAACCCGATGATGTCCTGAATCACAAACAATGAGCTCTTCTTTCCAAATACAACAACCTAATGGCGAAGAAAGAATGCCTTCACCAAAAGAAGTTACAAATTTTCCTTCATGATTTAATTGAACAATTCTGTTATTAAACGTATCTGAAATAAAATAAAATACGTTTGAATTTATTTCTGTAGCTACTGCTTTTGTAGGATATCTAAAATTAAATTTATCGTCTATTGTTCCCCAATTACTTAATTGGACTTGAGGTAAATTTTTATTTAAAATTAATGATGAAATTTGTTCCTTTAAAAACTCATATTTATTTTCACCTGTTGTTGAATTAAATATTTTTCCTTCACAATCAATTATTACAAAAGTAGGCCAACTTCGAATAGCAAACTTTTTTGATATTTGCATGTCTTCATCAACAATAACAGGGTGATTTATATTTAATCTATGGCAGGCTTCTTTTACATTATTATAATCTTGTTCATGAAAGAATTTAGCATTTTGAACCCCAATAACGACCAATCCTTTTTTACTAAATTCATCTTCTAATTTTTTTAATTCAGCTAATACTTCTAGACAGTTTACACTACAAAAAGTCCAAAAGTGTAATAAAATAGGATGTCCTTTAAAATGTTCAAGGCTTAAAGAAGATTCCGAATTTATCCACTTAAACTCTGGAGGAAACTCTGGAGCATTTACCGGCATCATGGCACCCATAATAGTAAAGGTGAAATTAAAGCATATTTACTTTGTTCTGATTTGACTAAATAGCCCTCTAATTAAATTATAATCCATTTTCAAACCAGAAATTCCTTTTTTTCTAAATATATTGAAAATTTTTGGCAAAAAAATGACAAACATAATTAAACCTATTATTAATAGAAATAAAAGTCCTAATATTATAAAGGGAAGTAATAATATAATTTTTAAAATAGATGGCTTTTTTAATTTGATATTAGAATTGTTTCCAAAGGAATAATAGAAAGATTTAAATTTTTGTTGTTGACTTTCAGAAGAATAAAACTCTTGATCTGAAAAATGATATTCATTCACTTTTTTTATACTATTACTTTGATTCTCATTCAAATTAGAATTTGAATTATTAGTAAGAGTACTTTCTTCATTAACAAATTCAGCATCAATAATATCATTCTTTTTATTTAAATTATTTTCATTCACTAAAAATTCCTTTCAATAATTGGATTTGAGAATAAAAATATTTTTTATTCTAATGAGCTTCGAATTCCATATAATTTTTGTGCGATATTTGACCTCCAAAAAAAATTAGAATCCGAATTCCAAACCCATAATCCATCACTTAATGCACATATTTTATTTGCAATCTCTTTAGCAAAAAATAAGTCGTGTGAAGTGATAAAAATGATTGATTGATTTTCACGAGCGTATAATTTACATTTATAAATTAAGTCATGCTTGTGTCTTGCGTCTAAATCACTTTCAGGCTCATCTAAAAAAAGTACTTTTGCCTTACTAGCCCAAATTCTGGCCAATTGTACTCTTTTCCACTCACCGCCACTTAAATCAACCAATTCCGTATTTTTTAAGTGCATTAAATCAAAATCTCTTAAAATGTTATCATAGTCAATAGAAAGGTCATTTGATAAATAACTCGTATTCCTATTTATAAAATTACTCAATGATATAAACTCAATAACGTTAAAATTTTCAGGTCGAATAAGTTGTTGCGGCAACCAAGAGATTGATTTCACTTTTTTATGACTTTTTAATGAATCATCCTGAGATTTTAATAAAGAGATTTGACCACAACTTGGCTCCAATAAACCTGCGCAAACCTTTAACAAAGTACTTTTACCAGCACCATTATTGCCAAGCAAACAGATAATATCTCCGCCAGTATACTCAAAACTAACGTTTCGAAATAATATTTTACCGCTTTTTACAGCATAAGCAAGATCTAATGACTTTAAGAAAATAGGAGTCATATTTTATGCCTCTTTAAAAGAATAAAAGAAAGCATAGGAGCTCCTAAAATTGCTGTAAAAATGCCTACTGATAATTGTGCTGGAGAAAATAAAGATCTTGATAAAGTATCTGCATTTACTAGAACAATAGCACCTAAAATCATACAAATAATGATTTCAAAATGGGATGAAAATCTATGAATTTTTCTAATGATATGTGGAATAATTAAACCAATAAAAGCAATAATTCCAGAAGTTGACACTGCCAAAGAAATAAGAATACAAATCATTAATATTGAGCTATTTCTTAATTTTACAGGATTAATTCCCATTGATTTTGCAAAATCATCTCCAAATAACATATAATCATAAAATTTTGATTTTTTTAAAATATAGTAAATTGGGTAAATAGATAAAGTAACTATAAATAATAAAGGATAAATTGATATCGGCTGCAAAGATCCCATTAAAAAATTATGAATTTCTGATAATTGCTCTGGTTTTGCAAGAGAAAATATCAACATTAATATAGAAGAAAAAAATGAATTTATAATAATTCCGATTACTGGGAAAATATAATCATCATTTAAATTTTTTATATTTTTTCTAGCTAAAATTAAAATTATAAATGAAAACATACATCCAATAAATGCAAATATAGATTGTATTGGAAAAAGAATTGTTAAAGGAAGACTTGAAATTATTGGGAGAGAGTTAAAAATAAAAAACAAAGAAGCAAAACAAGAACCACCAGATGATATTCCTAAAATAAAAGGATCTGCTAAAGGATTTCTTAATAGTTTTTGTAGAATATATCCGCACAAAGCTAAAATAGCGCCTATAATTGCAGCTTGTAATAAACCATTTATTCTCAATTCAAGAATTTTAAAGTATAAATCATTATTAGTTTGAATTAAATGTGAACTAAAAATATTTATGTCTGTTGAACCAAAATTGATACTTAAAAATGAAGAAACCAAAAAAATTAAAATATAGATTATAAAAATTTTAAATGAAAAATTTTTTTTCAATGTTATATACTTTCTATAAAATGAATTCCTTCAACAATTCGAGGCCCTGGTCTTACTAAGACATCTTTAGGTAATATTTCTGTATCAATTTTTTTGGTTTCTTCTCCATAAATTTGTTGGATTTTTTGTTTTTGTATTTCTAAACTTTCCTGTTTACTTTTACCTTCAACAGCTCCAACCAAGATTAAATCGGGTCTATTTTTTAATAAAAATTCATTTGAAATAACAGGATACTTGATTACGCTTTTTCCTACAATATTTTTAAGTCCCGATAGTTTAAATAATTCTCCTAACCAAGTTTCTTCACTAATGGAATAAATAGGATTAAATTGTAATATGAGTAAAAAAGATTTATTTTTTTTCTTACCATTTGAAATTTTTTGCAAAGCCTTTTCAATACTACCAGATAGCTCTTTTCCTCTTTCTGAAACTCCTAGGTTATTTGCAATAGTTTGAATTATTATTGGTATATCGGTAGCTTTTTGAGGTTTAACTTGGACTATTTTGATTCCTTTTGTTTTTAAAGAATTTAATTTTTCCATTGGATTACCTTCAGTAGCTAATACAATATTTGTTCCTGAAGAAATGATTCTTTCCATATTTGGATTATTAAAATTACCAACTTTATATACTTTTTTCGCTTGTTCTGGATAATCACATAAAATTGTATTTCCAACCAATTGATTGCCAAGACCTAGTGCATATACAATTTCTGTGAGATTCGGTGCTAGTGAAACAATTTTTTGATTTTTATTTGCAGATGCTTTTGAAATAATTAAAAAATTAAAAATAACAAAAATATAAATAAAAATTATTTTCACCGATTTATTCCTGCTGCAATAATTCTATCTTTAATTTTCTTTATAACTCGTGCTTCAAGCTGCCTTGCTCTTTCTCGAGTAATTCCATATTTATCTCCAACATCTTGAAGAGTAATAGGGTCGTCAGACATAATTCTATTATGAAAAATATAAGCATCTCTTTCATTTAATTCTTTTTCAATAAATGAAACTTCTTTTCGCAATATTTTTAATAGCTGCTCTTTTTCATAGGTAACATCAGCTTCTTCGGAATCTGAAAATAATAAATCAACCTGTCTTGTATCATTATCTTCTCCAACAGGGGTATCTAAGGAAACATCATTTTTAGTTAAACGTTGTTGCATTTCAACAACATCTTGTGGTTGTACACCTATTTTTTCAGCCAACAAATTAGCATCAAATTTCTGAGTTAAAGCATATAATTTTTCAGCTTCTCCTCTAAGTCTGAAAAATAATTTTCTTTGAGCATCGGTAGTACCCATTCTTACAAGACTTTTATTGTCCATTAAAAATTTTAAAATATAAGCTCTTATCCACCATGCACTATATGTTGATAACTTAACACCTCTATATGGATTAAAACGATTAACAGCTTGAACTAATCCTGCATTACCTTCTTGTATTAAATCTAATATTTGTGAATAAGCTCTTCTATATTCCATAGCTATTTTCACTACAAGTCTTAAATTAGAGGTCACAAGACGATTTCTTGATTCAATATCATGCTCTTCATAAGCTTTTATTGCGACTTCTTTTTCTTGCTCTCTTGTCATTAAGGAATATTTACGAAGTTCAGCAAGATATTTTTGTAAAGCGTTTGTAGTTATTAAACCATTTTCTTTACCACCAATTTCAATAGTATCATCAAGGTCTACATCGTCATCATCATCGGTCTCTTCTTCACGAAGGGCGGGAAGTATATCACCGTCGTCTAAAATAACTTCGGTTTCAGAGTCTTTATAATTATCAATATCTATTATATCTTGTCGTTCTTTTGAAGATTCTTCTGTATAATCATCTTCATCTAAAACTTCTGCATCAAGCAGATCCGTTTTTTTTGATTTGGAGTTCAGATTTGTTTTTATATGGTTGTTTTTTAATTTCTGTTTGCTCTGTCCAGAAACTCGAACAAAAGATTTTTTATTTGTTTTATTTGAATCATCTGTTTGCTTTTCTTCATCAGTTATCACAATCTCTTTCTTACGAGTCATAGGGCTTACTCCCTGAAAAGGAATCCACAATGCTCAGAGTCGGAATCATTTCCAACCCTTTTGCAAAAATTATCAAACATAATCCTGAGTACAATACGCGCCTCTGGTATACTTTGGCCAATTATGGGCAACTTGAAGTCACTCGTTCTATTGAGCAACTAAATCAAGTTTGCCAAGAATTTAGTGCAAGAAAAATAAATCTTGTTGGGATTGTTGGCGGTGATGGAAGCATTAGTTTAACTCTTTCAGCCATTTTAAAAGCCTATGGGCCTAATAATCTTCCAAAAATTCTTCTCCTAAAAGGCGGAACAATCAATTTTTTAGCTAAAAATTTAGGCATAAAAACAGAAGCTCTGACTTGCCTAGAAGATACCTTAAAACTCATCAACAAAAAACAAATCATGAATGAAGCTATTCTGAGTACATTGTATGTCAATGGGCGAATTGGATTTATCTTCGCAAATGGAATAGCCACAGCATTTCTTGAAGAGTTTTATAAAGATAAAACAAACTCATTTGGAGCTGCTCTAAAAATGGCTGGATATATTGCTGACGGCCTTTTTAAAGGTAAATTAAATGGCGAATTTCCGCGTTTAGTTAAACAGCAAAATATGAAAATAGAAACAGCACCTTCTCCAATTTGGCAGTCTATTCATAAACTTCATAACACACCAGATGAATTTAGTTTAGTATTTGCTTCAACTGTTCAAAAACTTCCACTTACTTCACATTTTTTTAAAAGGGTTGAATTAGGCGATAATTTTGCTGAAATGATAGCTATTTCCGAAAAAGGGAGAAAACTTATTAAAGGAGCTGTAAAAGCTTTTTTAGGGGGAGATATTTACAATTTTTCTAAAGTTCATTCTGTAAAATTTAAAAAAGCTATATTAACTTGCAATGATAGCACTCTTTATTCGTTAGACGGTGATCTCCTTAATTCAAATGATGGTAAAATTAACATTGAAATGGGACCAAATTTTGTGTTTTGCTCTCCTTACGTTATAGCTAAATAGGCTTATTTAGTTAAAAAAGGGTTTTTATGACAGTGAAAGAAAAAAGAGAAAAAGAAGAAAGTAAGGAAGAAAAGAAAAATCTTGATTCTAAACGTAGCTTTTCTATTCGCGAAATGGAAATCCAAGATTTAGCTGAAGCTTATAATTTAGGTGAAACATGCTTTAGAGCTGATTTATGGCCAATGTTATACAGAGGCTGGGATGAATATGAAGTCACAAGTATGTTTAATACAGATGGTGATTATTGCCTTGTAGCTGAAAATGATGACTTTCAAAAAGGTGAAGATCCTGAAGATGAACGTATTGTAGGTTTTGTTTTAGGAACGGTCATGTCTAAGCCCGGAACAGCTTGGAGCTACGGATATATTGTTTGGTTATGCGCACATCCAAATTGGCAAAGAGAAGGTGTGGCTAGCAAACTTATTGATAAAGTTGTTGAAGCCTTTGTAGAAAATGAAGGTGTTCGCATTATAATGGCAGACACTGACCCTAGTAATAATAGAGCAGTTCAATTTTTTAAGAAAAAAGGATTTGATCAAGAACATCAGCATGTGTTTTTAACTTCAAATATTGAAAACAATCCTCTCTATTCTAATTTACTTCATAAATCGAGAGCAGCCGCTTTAGAGGAACAATATTTAAAAAAAATAAGAAGATTAGCTATTGGTTCTTCTGGTCTAGCAGCTATTAAAAATCTAAAAAGAAAAAATATTAATAGCAAAAATGAGAGTAATAAAAATGTTACGCCAAAACGTAAAAAGAAAAAATCTAAAAAGAAAAAAAAATAAAGTAACATCTTACTCTGCATTTATAAAAGGATAATTTCAATTATGCATAATCAAACAGGGACTCCTGATCTCACTCTTTTAAACAAAGCCCAATATGATGCATGCACACACAAAGATGGCCCTGCAGTTGTTTATGCTGGAGCTGGTAGCGGAAAAACAAGAGTAATTTGCTCAAGAATTGGCTGGTTAATAACTGAGCAAGGCGTTCCGCCTTCTTCCATTTTAGCAGTAACGTTTACCAATAAAGCCGCCAAAGAAATGAAAGAAAGAATTGAAAGTTATATTGGTGGACAAAAATCAAAAAATATTATTGTCTCTACCTTTCACGCATTTTGCGCAAGATTTCTTCGAATTTATTCTCATGAAGCAGGTTATCAACCAGGTTTTACAATATATGACGATAATGATCAAAAAAGTTTATTAAAAGATATTTTAAAACAATTAAATGTTCCAGACAAACTATTATCTTTAAATACTGTTAAATCTAAAATTGATAAAATTAAAAATCAGGGACATACTCCTGAAGAATATTTACAAGAAATAAAAAATAATAAAGATTATACTATAAAAGAAGAAAGAAGCCAGCTAAGAAATTTTGGTGAACATTACGATCCTGAACTTATTCAAAGAGTTTATGAACTATACCAAAGACAAATGAAACAACAAAATGCAATGGACTTTAATGATTTATTATTAATTATGTATAAATTATTAGAAAACAACCCAAATGTCCTTGCTTCATTACAAAATCGCTTTCGTTACTTTTTAATAGACGAATTTCAAGACACAAATCCAATTCAATTTAAATTAATTCGTATTTTAAGTTCGAAAACTAAAAATTTATTTATTGTTGGTGACGATGACCAAAGTATTTATTCCTGGCGAGGAGCTGAACCTTCTTTTATTTTAAATTTTGATAAAGAAAATGAAAATACTAAAGTTTATAAACTAGAAGAAAATTATAGAAGTTCAAATACCATTATTGGCGCTGCTACAGGAGTAATTAAAAATAATTATAAAAGAGCTGATAAATCTATTTTTACTCAAAAAACAAATGGTTCAAAAATTAAGTTTAAATCCTGTGATGATTCTTATTCTGAATCTCGTTTTATTGCCAATGAAATATATTCAGCCATACAAAATGATGAAAAATTTTCCGATTTTTGTATTTTATATAGAACAAATGCGCAAAGCCGTTCTTTAGAAGACGAATTAAGAAGACGTATGATGCCATATATTATTTATGGTTCTGTTCGTTTTTATGAACGAGCCGAAATTAAAATTCTTCTTGCCTATTTAAAATTAATTATAAATCCAACAGATGAAGCGTCTTTTCAAAAAGTAATAAATACTCCAAGAAGAGGTTTTGGTGATAAAGCTTTGCAAAATTTAAAAGACCTTTCTTTAAGTAGAAATGAAACTTTATTAAAAACAATGACTGAAATTGTATATGGATCCATAGAAAACGAAATATCTAGATCTATTTCAGGAATAAAAGAATTTATTATGAGCTATCAAAAATGGCGAAATAATATAAATGAACATAATAAACCTTCTCAAACTTTGGCAGATATAATTTCAGATATTAAATTTGAAGCTTATTTGAAAACAACACATCCTGAAGATTTTGATGAAAGATGGCTTAACGTGATTGAGTTAAGAAACGCAATTATTGAATTTGAAAATTTTGAATATGACGAAGAGTTTATACAAAATGAAAAACCTTTTACAGGATTAGAAAAATTACCTCGTTTTATTGAACAGGCAATGCTTACTATCGAACCAACAGTTGTTAATGTTCAACAAGGTACTGCAAATGCAATCACTTTAATGACAATTCACTCTGCAAAAGGTTTAGAATTTCCAAATATCATCATAGCTGGTTTAGAAGAAGGGGTTCTTCCACATCAAAACTCTCTGGACTCTCCTGAGGCAATTGAAGAAGAGCGTCGCTTAATGTACGTTGCTATTACAAGAGCAAAAAACAAGTTAACAATTACAAATTGCAAAAGAAATAGATATAAAGATTTTTTACCTACCCAAGAAAGCAGATTTATTTCTGAAATTCCTTTTGAATTTATTGATCAAGTTGATGCCATTAATAAAAATATAAAAAAAGAATTCGGTAAGATAAATACTGAAAATAAATTTATAGATAAACCTCGAATATTCAAAGGTGACGATCTTCTTCAAAAAGAAACAAATCACACAAATGAAGACACTCCTACCTGGAGAAAAGGGCAAAGAGTAAATCATAAAGTATTTGGTGAAGGTATCATTCGAGAAATAGAAAAAAGTTCTCAAGGTTATAGACTTAAAATTAAATTTGAAAGAAGTAACGTAGGTGAAAAAACATTAATACACACTTATGTTAATCCTATATAGAATTTTTATATTGAATAAGGTTACAAAATGAAAAAAGAAATTAAAGTTTCTCCGTCTATTGCAGCTGCTAATCTGATGAAATTGGAAGAAGAAGTAAAAAAACTTGAGTCTAGTGGCGCAGATAGTATTCATTTTGATGTAATGGATGGTCACTTTGTACCTCTATTAACCATTGGTGTCCCATTTATTGAGCAAATGCGAAAAATAACAAAAATGACTATTGATGTGCATATTATGGTAACAAACCCAGATCAAGTATTTCAAGACTATCTAGATGCAGGAGCTGACGTTTTATCTTTTCATCAAGAAGTTTCTTTACACCCACACCGCATTTGTATGAAAATAAAAGATGCAGGAAAAAAAGCTGGAATTGCTTTAAATCCTTCAACACATTGGAATACAATTGAATATTTACTTCCTATTCTTGATCAAGTTACGATTATGTCTGTTAATCCTGGGTTTTCAAGACAATCACACATACCTCTTGTTCATAAAAAAATTCATGAACTCTCAAAATTTCGAAAAGAAAATAATTTAAATTTTGAAATTATGGTAGATGGTGGAGTAAATGCAGAAAATATTATGACATTAAAACAATTGGGTACAGATATTGTTGTTGCGGGTGGTGCTGTATTTAATTATGAAAATTACTCTGAAGCGATTCAAAAAATTAAAAAAGCATCTTTAAAGAATGCCTAAATAAATTGACTTAAATAATTTTAACTTTATTAAAGAAGATTAAATATGATACCTAAATTTTACGAACCAATATCTGATGAACTTATCTCTTTAGAAAATAAACTTGTTGAATATTTATTAACTCCAAATGAACCTACAAATCAAGTTTTATCACATATTTTTTCTTCGGGTGGAAAAAGAATAAGACCAGCTATTTTTCTTTTATGCTCTAAATTAATTGGTTATAGTGGAGAAAATAAATTCCCAATTGCTTCCGTATGTGAATATATTCACACTGCAAGTTTATTACATGATGATGTTATAGATAACTCAACACTTAGAAGAAATAAACCTACGGTTAATTCTGTTTGGGGAGATGAAACTGCGGTTTTGTCTGGTGATCTTATTTATTCAGCAGCCTGCAGACTCATGGTCAAAACGAAGAGTTTAGAGCTGATAGATGATTTTGCTGAATGTATTCGATTTATGAGTGAAAGTGAACTTTTTCAATTAGAACTTTTATGGAAACCAAATACAACAATAGATCAATATGAAAGAGTTATTGCAGGAAAAACAGCAGTTCTTTTTCAAGCAAGTGCAAAAACGCCTTGTTACCTTAAAGAAACAAATACTCAAATTTCAAATTATTTTGCAGAATATGGCAAAAATTTAGGTTATGCATTTCAAATATTTGATGATTGTCTCGACTATGAAGGAAAACAAGCTCTTTTAGGCAAACCCGTTTTAAACGATTTGTTTGAAGGCAAAATTACATTACCGCTAATTTATGCTTTAAACTCGCAACACAGTTCTAAAATTAAATTAAATGAACTTGTAAATTCTATTATTGAAACAGGTGAAGCTACAGAGCAAAATAAAGAAACTCTTTTAAGTTTTGTTATCGAAACAGAAGGATTGGAAAAATCTTATAAAGCAGCTGAAAATTATTCAAAAAAAGCAAGAGATGCTCTTCATAAAATAGAAAAAGAATTAAAATTAAATACGGAACAAATTCATGCATTAGAAGCACTTCGTGAAATCTCGTATTTTGTTCTGAATAGAAAGAATTAAAATGAAATTTTTTTCAATAAGTAAACACAATCTAAAAAATGGGTTACATGTACTATATTGCCACACGCCCGATTCCGTTTCATTTGAATTATCTATTCATATAAATACAGGTGCAAGGGATGAGTCTGAAGAAAATAATGGTGTATCCCATTTTTTAGAGCATATGATGTTTCGTGGTTCTAAAAAATATCCGAATTCACTTTCTCTTTCAAAAGCTATGGAGTCTTTTGGTAGTGAAACAAATGCAATGACAGGGATAGAACATACAACTTATTGGTTAAAAGGTGATTCTGAGAGAACAATTGAAGCAATTGAATGTTTTTCTGATTTCTTTTTGCATCCAAATTATGCTGATTTAGAAATAGAACGTTCTGTTATTTTACAAGAAATGGCTTCTGATTTTAATGAATCTGGAGATAGTATTGATACAGAATCTTTATCTATGTCTACATTATTTTCAAATCATCCATTAGGAAATCCTATTATTGGTAACGAAGATGTAGTCAAAAAAATATCAGAAAAAGAATTATCAGAAAAAAGAAGAAATTTTTATACACCAGAACATTGTATAATAACAATTAATACTTCTTATTCTGAAATTGAAACAATTAAAGCTCTTGAAGCTTATTTTGGACATTTTTGGGATCACACAAAACAATCTAATCCAAATAGAGTAACAGCTGAAAATACGATACCCTCTCTTTCTAAATTAAGAAAACCACAAAATGCGTTATGTTTACAAAATAATCCGGATAATCAATTTGCTGTAAAAATGATATTTCCTACAATTGGTGGTCTATCAAGAGATATTGTTTTAATTACCTTTTTACAAAGAATTCTTGATGATGGAATTTGCACAAGATTGCCAGCAAATATAAGAGAAAAACATGGATTAGTTTATGATATTAGTTGTGATACTCAATTTTTCAATGAGATAGGAACTTTTAGTATAGACGCCACAGTCTCTGAAGATCGATTAAACGACTTACTTGAAAAATTAGCCAGCGAATTAAAAACAATTATTTCAGAGTATCCCCTAAAAGATGAAATAGAGCATATTAAATTTAGATATTGTTTTGATTTAAAACAAATTAAAGAAACACCATCACGTTTATTAAACAGAGAAGTATCTTCTTATTTTATGAACTCTAATTTGTCCGTAGATGATGAAATTGATATTGTTAAATCTATAACGCAAGAACAAATTTTAGACACCGCTAAAAAAGTCTTCGGCGCTGCTCGAAGAGGATTCGTTTTAATTGGCCCTAAAGCAAGAAGGAAAAGAGACTTAGTAGAAAAACTATTAAGTATTTTTGATAATATCGGAGAATAATATTTATGTCTAAGGTTCCATTAACAAATATAAAACAATATACAGAAGGCTCTCTTAAAGAAAAAAAAGAGTTTATAAATATTTTTGGCAAAGCAATTCAAGAATTTGGTTTTGTTATTATTGAAGGCCATGAGGTTCCAAACAAATTAATTGAAGATTGTTATGATCAAATTATTCAATTATTTGAATTGCCAAATAATATGAAATCGAAATATATTGAAGACGGTGGATTGGGTCAAAGAGGTTATGTTAGTTTTGGTTTAGAACATGCTAAAAACAACAACAAAGGTGATCTAAAAGAATTTTGGCATATTGGAAGAGAATATTATGAAAATAAAGATCTTGAATTAAAAAGCGCAAAAAATATTTGGCCTGTAAAAGAATTACCAAATTTTAAAGATAAATTAACAACTTTATATTCTTCTCTGGATAAAATATCTCTTGTATTGCTTTCTGCTATTTCAGAGTATTTAGGAATTCCAAAAAATACTCTTCCTAATATGGCAAAAGATGGAAATACTGTTTTAAGGGCGTTACATTATCCCCCTGTTACTGGAGATCAATTTAATTCTGGAGCAATTCGTGCTGCAGCCCATGAAGATATCAATTTAATTACGATACTTTGTGAAGCAACGGAAGGTGGGCTTGAAATATTAACCCGACAAGGAAAATGGCTTGAAATCCAAAGCCAAAAGGGCCAAATGATCGTAGATTCTGGAGATATGTTATCAAGAATTACAAATGAAATCATCCCCTCCACAACACATCGAGTTGTGAATCCTATTAATGCAAAAAATGTTTCACGATACTCATTGCCATTTTTTGTTCATGCATATGAAAACTGTGAACTCAATATTTTAGATAAATGTGTTTCTCCATCAAGATCAGCAAAATCCCCCCCCCTATCTTAGCAAATGAATTTTTGTTACAAAGGTTAAGGGAAATAGGCTTGGGTAAAAAAATATAAAATCTATTTGGAGTTTTAAAGTGAAAGACGAAACCGTTCTGGCAGTTGAAAATTTGGTAACAAGTTTTAAAGTATCAGGACGCGAAATTAATGCTGTTGATAATTGTTCCTTTACTGTAAAAAAAGGAAAAACATTAGGAATTGTAGGCGAATCTGGTTGTGGCAAAAGTGTAACCAGTTTATCTTTAATGAGATTAATTCCAAATCCTCCCGGTAAAATTGTTTCTGGAAATATTATTTTTGAAAATAAAAATTTATTGACTTTATCTGAAAAAGAAATGAGAGCCGTTCGCGGTAATAAAATTTCAATGATTTTCCAAGAACCTATGACAAGTTTAAATCCTGTTTATACTATTGGAAATCAAATTGCAGAGGTTTTTACTTTACACAAAGGAGCAACACGAAAAGAAGCTCGAGATCTTTCAATTGAAATGCTTAAACTCGTAAGAATTCCATCTCCTGAAAAAAGAATTGATGATTACCCTCACCAATTATCAGGTGGGATGCGTCAAAGAGTGATGATAGCAATTGCCCTTGCTTGTAAACCTTCACTTTTAATTGCAGATGAGCCTACAACAGCTTTAGACGTAACAATTCAGGCTCAAATCCTTGCTCTAATGAATAATTTACAAAAAGAAACTGGGATGTCTACTATTTTAATTACACATGATCTTGGTGTTGTTGCAGAAACTTGTGATGATGTTGTAGTAATGTATGCGGGAAAAATTGTAGAAAAATCTTCTATAAAAGAATTATTTGAAAACCCAAAACACCCCTATACAATTGGTTTACTAAATTCAATTCCAAAATTAGGTGAAAAAAAACACAGATTAAATACCATTCCTGGAATTGTTCCCTCTTTATCAAATTTACCTAAAGGTTGTCGTTTTCAAGACAGATGTTCTTTAGTTTCAGATGAATGTAAAATAAAAGAACCCGAATTAAAAACTTTAAAAAATGATAAACAAGTCTCATGCTTTAAGGCTTAGGAGATAATAAATTATGTCAAAAAATATTTTTAATACCATTCCAACTAAAATTTATGAAGAAGCAAACCCTAAAATAAATTCGGAAGAATTTAAAAAAGTTATTACCTCTAGAAGAAGTGTACGAGTTTTTACAAAGACATCTATTCCTGAAAATATAATGAATGAATGTTTAGATCTTGCTCTTCTTGCCCCGAATTCATCTAACTTGCAGCCTTGGGAGTTTTATTGGGTGCGAAGTAAAGATAAAAAACAAGAACTAGTTAAAGCATGTTTATCCCAGCCAGCAGCAAGCACAGCTGCTGAATTAATTGTGTGTGTTGCTCGTACAAATACATGGAAACAAAATGCAAAAAAAATGTTGAACTTGCTCGAAAGCCAAGGAGATAAAGTTCCAAAAACAGCAATAGATTATTATAAAAAAATTGTTCCTTTAGCTTATACTCAAGGGTTTTTAAGTATTATTGGAACTATAAAAAAACCAATTTTATATATTAGAGGATTAAAAACACCAACGCCTCGAAATCCTGTTTCAAATAGTGATATGGTATTATGGGCAACAAAAACATGTGCACTTGCAGCAGAAAATCTTATGTTAGCTTTAAGGGCGCATTCTTTTGATTCATGTCCAATGGAAGGATTTGATGCGAAAAGAATTCAAAAAATACTTAAACTTCCAAAAGATGCTTATGTTGTCATGGTAATTGGAGCAGGTGAAAAAGCACCAAATGGTGTTTATGGTCCACGAATTCGTTTTGAAAGAAGTTCCTTTATTAAAGAGGTTTAAAATAATATGTCTACAGATTATATTTTACAGATTCATAATTTGGTAAAATATTTTCCAATTAATGGTGGAATTTTAGGCAAACAAATAGCAAAAGTACACGCGGTGGATGATGTTACTTTCACACTTGAAAAAGGAAAAACTTTAGGTCTCGTTGGTGAATCGGGATGTGGAAAAAGTACTCTTGGAAGGACAATTCTGCGTTTAATCGAACCGACATCGGGTAGTATTATATTTGAAGGAAAAGATATTACAAATATATCTCAAAAAGCTTTACGCCCCCTTAGAAAAGAATTTCAAATTGTTTTTCAAGATCCTTTTGCAAGCCTTAATCCCAGAATGTCTATAAAAGAAATATTATCTGAACCTTTTGAGATTCATAATTTATATAAAAATAAAAATGAACGTCTTGATAAAATTGTTTCTTTATTAAAAGAAGTTGGATTAAGCCCCGAATCAATTGATAGATATCCGCATGAGTTTTCTGGTGGACAAAGGCAAAGAATAGGTATTGCTCGCGCTCTTTCGTTAAATCCAAAAATTATTATATGCGATGAACCTGTAAGTGCTTTAGATGTTTCTATCCAAAGCCAAATATTAAATCTTATGATGGATCTTCGTGATAAATATAAATTATCTTATATATTTATCGCACATGATTTATCTGTAATAGAACATATTTCAGATAATGTAGCCGTCATGTATTTAGGAAAAATAGTAGAATATACTTCATCTGAAAACTTATATAAAAATCCTTTGCATCCTTACACACAAGCTTTGATATCCAGTATTCCAAGACATAATATTGTTGAAAAAAGAGAACGACAAGTATTGCAAGGTGACATTCCAAGCCCTATCAATCCACCAAGTGGTTGTCGATTTCATACAAGATGCCCTTTTGCAAAAGAAATATGTACAAATGAAGTTCCTATTTTAAAAAATTTGGGAACAACAGAAAATCCACATCTTGTTTCATGTCACTTTAGCAAAGAAATTAAAGATAAAAAAATAAATTAAATATTATTTCAAATCATTAAATAAACAAATTCTTTACTTTAAAAAAAATTTGATCCAATATCTCTTGATATTTAATCAGGAGGTACCGCTATGAAAAATGAAAATAAATCACTTGGTCTTATTGGTTATCATTCTATTCAATATTTTACGCGCGATATTAAATCTTGCGTTCATTGGCATAAAGAAAAATTTGGTTTCGAAGAAATAGCAAAATCAACATCAAATTGGGAAAAACGTCATGGAATGCGTGCAATTGTCCTTTTAGGAGCAGGAAAACTTGGCTGGATAATTACGGAGCCAATAGAAAAATCATCGACTGCTGGTAGATATTTAACAAATCATCCCGATGGAATTGCCTATTTAAATTTTAGAGTTAAAAATATAAAAAATACAGCCGAATTTCTATTAGATAGAAAAGCTTCCATTCTTTACGATATTGAAAGCCATTCATCTCCTCATGATGGTTCATGGCGAGAAACTTCTATCGCTACAGCAATTGATGATGTTGGATTTCGTTTTATAGAGGAAAATAATTTTGATCAATTTGCCCCAGGTTTTGAATGGACAAATAAAAATGCTAAAACAAAATTAAATGAAATTGGTTTAGATTTAGGCATAGATCATGTTACATGCAATGGACGTTCCATGCATGCGATAACAGAGTTTTATAGACACTGCATGGGTTTTGAGCAGTATTGGGGTATTGAATTTCATACCACTCATCATAGACCAGAATTAGGAACAGGCTCTGGGTTAGAAAGTATTGTGATGTGGGATAAAGAAAGCGGCATTAAATTTGCAACCAATCAACCCTTAGCGCCCTATTTTAATAATTCTCAAATTCAAATTTATGTAGAAGATAACAGAGGATCGGGCATTCAGCATATCGCATTTGGCACTAAAAATATCATTCAAACTGTTGAGAAACTAAGAGAAAGAGGAACGGTTTTTCTAGAAGCTTCTGATAAATACTATGAACTATTACCTGATCGTATGAAACAAATGAATTTGCAAAAAATAAATGAACCATATGATATTGTTAGAAAAAACAATATTTTATTAGACGGATCTAACGGCAAATATCTTCTTCAAATATTCATGAAAGAGCAGTGTGTTCAATTGAATAACAAAACAGCAGGGCCTTTTTTCTATGAAATTATTCAAAGAGAAGGTGATGAAAGCTTTGGAGAAGGTAATTTTAAGGCTCTTTTTGATAGTATTGAAAAACAGCAAGTCTCTGATCATAGGCAAGAAATGAGAGAAAGAATCGATTCTCTTTGTTAATCTTATTTTTTTTTAAAAGAACTTGCGAAGCTCCTATACACATGTTACAGGTCAGCTTCTGTATTAGAGAAGTTACAACCTTCTCAACCTAAATGAGGAGATTAAAATGGGTAAGAAAGATAACCGTCGTACTTTTAAAATGAAAAGAAAAAAAGCTCAGGCTGCTAAAAAAGCACGCATTAAAGCAAAAATAGTAGCTTCTAAGACAACAAAAAAATCTGCTACTAAAAAGTAATTTTAATTAAAAGATTTTATTTGGAGAGATGGCCGAGTGGCTTAAGGCGGCGGTCTTGAAAACCGTTGTAGGTGTGAGCCTACCGGGGGTTCGAATCCCTCTCTCTCCGCCATAAAAAACCCCCTTCTTAATCCTTTAAGAAGGGGGTTTTTTATTGTTTGATCTTTTTTTATAAATATAAATATCTTAAAATAGATCTATATGCCTGTCATAATTTTTCTTTTATAGCTTTAATTAAATAATTTAAAAACCTGTTATATTTATAAATAATATTTTTCGGGGATTTTGAAATGTTAATAAAAGTTTTAAGTAGAATTTCTATAATACTTATATTTATGTCATACCCCCTATTTTCTATAGCAAAAGAGTTTGAATTAAAATTATGCTATCCAGATAATGATGCGCCTCCTTGGCAAATAGGAAATGGCGATGTGTCCTCCCAATAAGTGATTTTTACAAAGCATAAATCCAGAATTAAATCTCCTTTTGAGGAGGAGATTTAAATGGAGATGGAAAATAGACTTTTAAAATTGTCAGAGCAAGTTGCTTTTGAAA
>NZ_JBIPMD010000197.1:0-6267 GCF_044369315.1 Silvanigrella sp. | reverse complement strand
ATTTCATGATAACAAGTTTTAATCGTTTCATTCTCATTAAAAACAGGAATAATAATGCTTAAATAAATTTCTTCATTTACATTAGACAATTTTTTCTCCATTTATCTAATTCTAATAAAACAAAAAATTTCTTAAGAAATAAATTAAGAGATTTTTGTTTTACAATAGGTTCTTACTTTTATAAACTTTAGTAATTTTGATTTTAAGAAAACAATTCAAAAATATTCTCGGTATTAAATGCTATCTAAAGCTATTTTTCTAACTTCTAAATAAGCTGTATGAGCAGCTTTTAATGCCGCTTTTTCATCGGAAGAAAGATCAATTTCAAATACTTTTTCTGCACCTTTGTTTGTTAACTTAACAGGAACGCAGAGACAAGCGCCTTCTGAAATTTCATATTCGCCTTTTAATTCAACGGAACAAGGTAAAATACGTCCTTGATTTAATACAATACTTTCAACCATTGCTGTAACGCCAAAACCTGGAGCAACCCAAGCAGAAGTTCCAATAAGCTCTGTTAATTCAGCGCCCCCACGTTTTGTTCTGCTAACAACATCTGCAATTTGTTCTGCATTTAATAATTTATTTAAAGGAACGCCACCTACAGTAGCTGTGCTAATTACAGGAACCATATCTTTATCTGTATGGGCACCAATCACAATAGCAGATACATCTTTAATATGAACATTTAGAGCGCGTGCAATATTGCTGCGAAAACGAGAGGAGTCTAAAACCCCAGACATACCAATGACGCGTTCACGTGGAAAACTTGTTACTTTTTGAGCAACGGTTAACATTGCGTCTAGTGGATTTGAAACAAGAATTAAAACGCAATTTGGAGCATATTTTTTAATGTTTTCACAAACTGTCTTTACAATTCCTGCATTAATTCCAACAAGCTCTTCGCGAGTTTGCCCTGGTTTACGTGGAACTCCAGCTGTAACAACAACAACGTCGGAATCTTGCATAAGTGAGGAGTCGTCTGTAGAGGTAAAACTTGCATTAAAACCAGCAAAAGCTCCACCTTGAGCAAGATCAAGTGCACGACCTTGCGCTACATTTGGCTTAAGATCAATTAATACCAAATCACCTAATTCTTTTTGAGCACACCATTGAACAACAGATGCGCCCACATTTCCGCCAGCTCCAACAACAGTAATTTTAGGTCTTTTCAACATTTTAAAGCTCCTCAATAAAGAAACAGATAATGAAACAAAATATACTCGAAAAGAATAATGCTCGTTTTTTTTGTTTAAAACAAGTTACTCGGTTTTCTTTTAGCTTTTTTTAACTGCTTTGAAAAGTCGGGTAGCTCCTCCAAGCCATAAGGTTTGTTCAATTTCAATAAAACCAATATTTGAAAGAATTTGTTTAAATTCATTTCCAGAAGGCATTGTAGAAACACTTTTTGGGAGATATTCATACGCAGATTTATCTGATATGAATCCACCAATTTTGGGAAGAACTTTTTTAAAATAAATATCAAAAACTTTTGCAAAAAAAGTGCTTTCAGATGGAAAAAACTCCAAAACAAAAAGAGTGCCCCCTTTTTTTAATATCCTATGAAACTCTTGAAGTGCCGCTTCTCTATTGTCTACATTTCGCAAACCAAATGAAATTGTAATACAATCAGCAGAGTTATTTTCAACTGGAATTTGTTCCGCTGAAGCTTGAATAAATTGAATATCATATTGTTTTAATTTAGTTCTAATTCTTGCTTGACTAAGCATTCCTTCAGAAATATCAAAGCCAATTAAATTAGAATAATCTTTTCTCTTTCTTTTTGTATTTAATAAAACATCACCAGTGCCACAAGCAATGTCATAAAGTGTTCCATGTTTCGAATTTATCGTTGGCATGGAGCGAATCATTTTGTTGCGCCATCTTGTGTCTTGTCCTGCGGATAAAAGTCTATTTAATAGATCATAACGTTTCGATATTTTATCAAACATATTTTGAATTTGTATTGATTTTTCACTTAAAATCATTTGTTTATTTGAACTATCATTTAGAGACATGAATTACCCCAAATTATGATTATTATTTAATTCAGAAAAAATAAAGTTTTCGTTTATGATTCCCATAGGACAAAAACCATCAATAAATTTATTTTTAGCAGATTTTAAAAGTAAATTCTGCCCTGCAATACTAAAAGTGATACATTGAGATATCTCTCCTATTGCTAAATTCATTGCTCCTAAAGCTTCTCTAAAAATACGTCCTGTTTCCGAACCCGGAATAACACCTTCTCCGACTTCGTTAGAAACTACAAGTATAGGACACTTGAAATTCCAAAGTTGTTTTATAAAATGCTGAAATTCCATTTCGAGATGTTTTAAAAGCTGAATCTGTGTATAATTTTGAACACTTTTAGATATTTGCCATCCCATCCAAAGTGTTAAACAATCAATTAGGACAACATCCACCTTTTTTTCGTCGCTCAATTTAATGACTTCTTCAATTTCAATTGGATATTCAATTGTGAACCAATGATGGGGTCTTCGTTCGCGGTGTTTTTTAATTCTTAATTCCCATTCTTGTGAGTTTTCAATTTGTCCGCCAGTTGCATAAAATAAAACATTTTCCCATTTTTTTGCACAATTTTCCGCAAAAATACTTTTACCCGATTGTCCTCCACCTAAAAATAAAGATACTTTTAAATTCTTATTAGATTCCATTGTCATTTTAAATCCTTTTAGTAGAAAGAAATTGAATAATAGATTCTCCAAAATTTGCAATTGCTTCATAGGAAATAATATCGGGTGTATCTTTTTTTGTATGCCATTCCTCAACATTTTTCCAGTCTATGATATGCAGCAAAGGAATATTTAAAGATAAAAAAGGAGTATGATCATCTTCCATTAAAAAATTTGCTTCATTTATTTTTATTTTATTTGCAGACTGAATAAATGATTTTGAGTAATCACTATGAGAACCTTTTGTAATTAATAGCTCTTGATTTTTATGACCAATCATATCAATAATTAAAATTAAATTTATAGGTTTTTTTTCAAAAATAAATTTCCCGTTTTTATTTTTTGTTAATTTATTCGAAAAATCTCTTGATCCATAAGTATTATCTTGTAATTTAAGTGTATTTTCTCCATCGATCCAATTTGGCAGGACGGACTCTTCTCCATCAAAAAAAATAAAATTGATATTACATGATCCAAGCATATTTTCTTTAAATTTTGTTTTCTTTAAAACTCTTGCTAATTCCATCATTAAAATAGTAGAAGAACCGCCGTCATTTGCTCCAACAAATTTAAAATCTTTAAAATATTTTGTATCGTAATGCCCACCTATAAGGACACTACAATCGGATTTTCCTTTTAAGGTAGAAACGATATTATAACCTGTTACTTCTTTTGTTAAAAAAGCATCTTTTTGTAAACCCCCAAATTGGGGAGAGTCTGTATTTGGGATTGTTGCTTTAAATTTAATCTCACTTGTTAGCAATCCAAATTGATTTAACGTTTGCTTAAGATCCGCTGCTAATTTAGATTGGTTTTTAGAACCCATGGGGTGGGGTTCTGCAGTAAACCATTCCATTGATTTTTTTAAATTTTCTATTGAAAATTGAGGAGAATTTTGAAATGACAAAGTTGTGGCTGCTGAATTAAATATTGTAAAAAGCCCTATTAATATCGTTGTCCAAATAAATAAGGTTGGTTTCACTATGCATTTACTCCTTTGCAATGATGATGGGTATAAAGCAAAAGGCATTCAGGTTTTGGCTAATTACCTGAGTTCACTTGGGCATAAAATAACAGTTGTCGCTCCAAATGGCGAACGAAGTGCTCAATCTCACGCAATGACTTTTTATCAGCCCGTTTGTGTAACGCAAGTCTCTGAAAATGTTTATGCTGTTGATGGATCTCCTGCGGATTGTGCCGCCATTGCACTCAGTCATATTTTAAAAACAGATCCTCCCGACTTTGTTATTTCTGGAATTAACCATGGATTGAATGTGGGAATTGACGTGAATTATAGTGGAACAGTTGGGGCTGCGACAGAAGCTGCTCTAATGGGTTTTCGTGCGATTGCTGTTTCTGCCGATACGGACAGCCTAAAACCAGATTCCTTAGAAAGTCTTTTTACACAAGCAGCTCACATTGTAGATCAGGTTATTTCAAATTCGAGTTCATTGGATTGGCCTAATTTAGAGATATTAAATATAAATGTACCTCAAAAAGCAAAAAATATTGCTTTTGCCGAATGTGGTGGGGAATCTCTTTATGTTCCTCATATTGAAGAACTGATTCCAAGACAGAAAAAAAATACTAAAATTTATTTAATAGGTGGTTTAGCAAGATTCGAACCACAAGATATGTCGCAGGATGTCTCTTTAATTACTACAAATCATGTTACGTTAAGTTTTGTAAGAACGAAACAAAGTAGTTCTGGGCGTAATAAAAATTTAGAAAAGATAATTGGTTCAATAAAATTATGAATATGGAAAATAATTGGGCACGTGATTTATCAAAAGGTATTATTGATTTAGAAACTTTAAATAAACATGACCTCATAGATATAAATCAATTAGACCAATTAAAACTAGTTAAAGATAATTTTGATATCCGTGTGCCAAATTTATTTTTAAATGAAATTAAAAATAACAATAAAGAATTAGCAAAACAATTTATACCTTCAACAAACGAACTTCTTTTTTTTCCTGAAGAGCTTGAGGATCCAATAGGAGATGAAAGGTGGACTCCCGTTAAAGGAATTACACATCGTTATCCGGATCGTGTTTTATTAAAAGTAACATATATGTGTGCTTCTTATTGTCGTTTTTGTTTTAGAAGATATAAAGTTTCTAATTCTGAAAATAATTTGACACATGAAAACTTTGAAGAAGCAATCAAGTATATTAAATCAAACTCAAATATTTGGGAGGTTATTTTAACAGGTGGTGATCCTTTAACTTTAACAGATAAAGCATTAAATAATTTATTTGAACAGCTAAAAGAAATTTCACATTTAAAAGTGATTCGAATTCATTCTCGAATTCCTTCTGTTTTGCCTTCAAGAATTACTCAAAATTTAATTGATCTTTTAAAAAATACAAATAAAAGTATTTGGATTGCAGCACATATAAATAGTGTGAGTGAATTTACAAAGGAATGTAAAAATGCAATATCTTTGTTGGTTCAAAATGGAATTCCTGTTTTACTTCAATCGGTTATTTTAAAAGATATCAATGATACAGAAGAGAAATTAGTATCTTTATTAAAGACTGCGGTAGAAAATAACATAAAACCATATTATATTCATTACCCAGATCTTGCTAAAGGCACAGAACATTTTCGTATTCCTTTAAAACAAGCAATTCATTTATTAAAAAGTTTACGAGGAAAAATTTCTGGATTATGCATTCCTGAATTCATTATTGATATCCCTGGTGGAAACGGAAAAATAGTTGTAAATCCAAATACCGCAATTGAGCTTGAAAATAATCAATGGAAATTTGAAAGTCCATTAAATGGTTCGCAAATTATTGTAAAATATCCTTAGCGGAGAAATATTTAATGAGTTTATTAAAAAATTTATTTACTGATTCTGAAATTTCATTAAATGGCAAATTAGCGTTAGTCACTGGCGCAAGTTCAGGGATTGGGCTTGCAACGGCAACCTGGCTAGCTCGCGAAGGTGTAAATTTAATATTATTAGCAAGAAGAAAGGAAAGACTTGAATTATTAAAAAATGAAATTTTAACACAATTTCCTCATGTCCAAGTTAATATTGTTGTAGCTGATATCTGTGATAAAAATATCACTTCTATTTTAGAAAAAAATAATGCTCTTAATGTTGATATTTTAATTAATAATGCTGGACTTGCGAGTGGAAAAGATCCTGTAACAGACATTAAAGAAGAAGATATTACAAGCATGATAGAAACAAATGTTACTTCTTTAGTTAGGGTTACAGCAGCAGTTTCTAAAAAAATGGTAACAAAAGGGTCGGGGCATATTATTAATTTAGGAAGTATTGCTGGTCACTATACTTACGAAGGTGGTTCTGTTTATTGTGCTTCTAAATTTGCTGTTCGTGCTTTTTCTGAATCTCTACGTCAAGAATTGCATGATAAAAATGTAAGAGTTTCTTTAATATCTCCAGGAATGGTTAAAACCGATTTTAGTGTGTCCTACCAATAAGTGCATTTTACAAACAAAATGAATGCTAGTAAATTTTTTATAGAGAGTGGTTTTTGATTTTGTTGATGGTATCGAGATAATTCCAAGGCAACCAATCTTTTGGGTTTTG
>NZ_JBIPMD010000039.1:0-19986 GCF_044369315.1 Silvanigrella sp. | reverse complement strand
TAAGCTCAATCGCCCCTTGCTTGAATTCGCTTGTATACCTTCTTTTGGTTAACACCATTTCAACACCTCTTTCCTATAAGTTTTTTTCGGATCTGGGTGTCTACTTTCTTAGGGGAGGATCATGCTCTGTAAAAATCACTTATTGGGAGAACACATATGAATATGAAAATTTTTTAATTGGCTAGTAGATTTTGAGTTTTTATATATTGCGAAATAATATGCATTAGAATTTGATGAGAATCCTCAACAACTCCATAATTGTCTACTGGAATATGTATTGAATAATCAGTTAATGACGGCAATCTTCCGCCAGAAAAACCGATTAATGAGAAAGAGGTAAGTCCTAGTTCTTTAGCAGTAATAGCAGCATTACAAACATTTTCACTGTTTCCAGATGAAGAAATTAGAATAATCCCATCACCTTCACTTGCAAGCATTTTTAGTTGTTTAGAAAATGTATGCTGGTAACCAAAATCATTTGCAATAGCTGTAAAAAGAGCCTGGTTTGAATTTAATGATTGAGTTTTTATTCTATTAAATTTATCAACGAAAACTCCTTTTGTAAAATCACAGCAAAGGTGATCAGCAATAGAAGCTGAACCACCATTTCCAGCAACAAATATCTTTTTTTCATTTTTTGCAAGATTGACGAGTGCATTAATAAAATCAGAAAGCCTATTTGCATCCAATTCTATTAAATTAGACGTTAACATATTGAGGTATTCTGAGAGGTAATCTTTTGGTGATAATGTATTAAATATAATATTTTTTTCTCTTGGATCTTCTTTTTCCATATTAACCTCCAAACTTAAACTAATAAATAGAAAACTATTTTGTTGCTCCACAGATAAATCAAAAGTTGATTCCGTGAAAGGTTTAATTGAAATCTTGTCGAAGCAATCAAAATGACGACAGGAATTTATGATATTATACATTATTTAAGAAAAAATGCTGTTTTTACTAAAAAAAATTCATTGGAGAAATTCGATTGAAAATAAATTTTTGGATTTTTTTCTAAATTGGTTGAAAAATACTTTACCTTTCTAGCCAATCTTGATTGTTACGTAAAAATAATGTGCTGTATCGTGAAAGAATATTGCCATGTAATCTTATTCCATTTTCATCCGTTGCATCGACTGGATAAATTTCCCAAAATTTCTTTTGGAGCATTTCATCATTACTTTGTTCAACCCATGTTCCATTAAGGCGCTCGTGCATTTCAATAGCAGCATCTCTTATTTCTTCAGGTGTATTTTCTATAAGTTCAATATCTTTTGATTCGTACTGTTTTGATGTTAAACAATTAGCAAGATCATGAGAAAAAATTTCAGAAAGAGTAAGTTTTTTTTGTGAGCTTTTGAGGACATGGTGTTTTGTCAGGTTTATAAAATTTCTTTGAGTAGTAGATAAATGTCCAATAGGGCACAAGTTTACATATACAATTGGTTTTCTAAATATTAACGGAATAGAGTCCCATCCAGCTCCTGTTGAAATTGCAAAATAACATTTTGCCCCTAAATAAATATCCATAAATTCGCTTCTGATACTGTGATTTGCATAGTCAATAATTTTAGGATGAGTTGATATCATTTTCTCTTTAACTTTAGCTCCCATGCGTAATACAAAATAACCAAGATTTGCTAATTCTTCAGCGGCAAGCATAAAATTATGAATATTTGAATTTCTATAATTATGATACGACCAAGATTCTCCAGGCAAATAAGCGTCGTCACGAACTAATATACAAACAAATAAATCTGTTGGAGTTATTCCAAGCTGTTTCAACAGATCAATTCCTTTTAATTCTTCTTCTTCTGTAAATTTTAAATGAGGTTTTGTTTTTTCGAATAAATTGTGAATATCTCGATAGCCATGAGTATAAGGATTAATTTTGTGAATATTTCCTCCTGGTAATAACAAATTGAGTCGATTCAATGGCGATAATATCCAGAAAGGAATAATTGGTAAAACTCTTTTCCACATGATTGCAAGCTGCTTATTGCAAATTATTTCTGAAGACATAAAAAAAAGATCAATATGTTTTCTTTTAGGATTATCTAAACCAAATTCTCGTTTACAAAGATAACGTTCAGTGTCTTCTGCTAAATGACCTATTCTATTGCTTGTTAAAGCTAACCATCGCACTAGGAACCAAGGTCGTATGAGTCGAATAAATAATAATACCGGGGCTAATAAGATAAATAGAAAAAGAAGTATTAGACCTCTGTATGATTTTCTGAGTAATTCTTTAATACCACGAGCTCGAATTTCACTTAAATGACGGTCAATAAAAAATTTTAAATCCACCACATATAATCCTTATTCATTAATGCTAATTAAAATTTGAGTTATTGCAAGAATTTAATTATTTATTTTTAATAATATTATTCTTTAAAAGTTAATATTATTCACGTAATTATAATTAATTATATTTCCAATATCAATAAATATTTTTCTTGTTTCAAAGGAATAAATTTTCCCTAAATATTGATTTAATATTTCACAGCTAAAATCATTTTTGTTAAAATGATTTCTTTTTAAATCTGTTAAAAATTCTTTTGACATTAAGTAAATAGCGCCATTTGCTAAGTTTCCAGGAGAATTTAATTTTTTTTCATGAAAATTTATAACTAACGAGTGTTCATTTAGCTCTACTATTCCACACTGCTCAGGAGTATTTGTTCTAAAAGTCATCATTGTCATTATTGATTCTTTGGGGCGATTTAAGTGTGAATTGATAAAAGAAGATAAATTTTCAAGACAAAAATTATCACTATGAATTAAAAATCCCTCATCATTTTCAAAAAAATCTATATTTTTAATTAATGTACCAGCTGTACCTAATAGTTCTTTTTCATAAACTAAAGAAACATATTTGCTGTAATCATTTTTTTCGAAAAACTCATTAACCTGATCACTTAAATAATGAGTATTAATTAAAATATTTTTAATGCCAGCTTCAATTAAGTTATCTACCCAAATTTGTAATAAAGGTTTCCCTTTTATTGGAAGCAGACATTTAGGAGTTTTATCTGTCAAGGGACGAAGTCTTGTTCCATACCCTGCTGCTAAAAGCATTGCTTTCATTATATTAAATTTCCTTAATTATTTCTTCAGATGTTAAAGGAATATTTCCAACTCTTGAAACTTGAATTCCTGCGGCAATAGCACCAATTAATGCGGATTCCCAAATATTTCCACCCGCAACCATAGTAAGCGCGCTTGCAATAAGCATGGAATCACCTGCTCCTGCAACATCTTTTGGTATTGGATTAAGAGCATCAATTCTATCTGTAGTCCAAGTATTTTGACCAGTATGAATTAAAAGACCGTCCTCTCCTAATTTTAATAAAATATTTTTTGATTGAGAAATTTTCATTAATTGATCTGCAAGAATGACAAGTCCATCTTCTTTATTTCGAGTTGAAATTCTTGCTTCTCTTTCAGTTGGTGTGATTAAATCCATCCCTAAAAAACGACTAATATCACCAATTTGAGATGAAGATTGGCTATCTGCTACCATCATTATATTATTTTGTTTTGCTAATTTTATAATTGAGTCGACTAAATTTTGAGGTAAACAACCATAATTAAAATCAGAAAAAATAAGCAAATTATATTGTTGTATTTTTTGTTCCAAAGTCTCCAAAAACTTTATTTGCAAATTAGCGTCTATAGCTTCTTGGTGTAAATGGCTAACGCGTAATAAGCTTTTTCCTTTAGAGCGATAGCGTTGTTTTAATGTTGTAGGTCGATTTTCATCATACAATATATTTGAATTTACATTGAAATCGTTTAATTTATGAAGTGCAAAATTGTGAATTAAATCATTACCCGCTACACTTAAAAAATCAATATTAGCACCTAAACCCGCCCCATGAGCAGCAACAATACCAGCACCTCCAATAAATTTTTTTGAATCTATTGGTTTTACTACAATCGTAGGATCTTCTTGTGACATGCCTAAGGGCTGGCACGATATATATTCGTCAACTATTAAATCGCCTAAAACACATGCTTTTATTTTTTTGAAATTATCTATTAAATCTAAAAGTCTTTCTTTTTGAATTTCATGTCTTTTCATATAATCTTCAGGCAAATTAAATAATTTTGTAGTCGAAGAAAATTCTTTTTGAAAGACATCAGCTGATGTAAAGAAAGTTTCACCAGAACTAAAAATTAATTTTCCACCATATTCTTCTAGAGCTTTTAATTCAGGATTGAATTTAGATTCGTGTTCTTTTCCTTTTACTACAATACTTGGTTGAATTCTTGCAATAACGTCTTCTATGGACTCATCTATTAAAAAAGCTTCATCTACAATTGAGTTGGTTTGTACTCCTTCTAGGCGGAGGAGTTCTGGAACATATGCTGCATTTTTAGCGATACGATCGCTCTCAACGGCAACAATTAATTTATCACCACATTCCTTTGCAAAGCGCAGCAAACGAATATGACCTGTGTGAATAACATTAAAATGGCCTGAAACAAATACTAGATTTTTCATAAAATTAATTCATCACCTAGTTATTTAAAATAAATTGATTATTTTTTACAAAACTCAAATACTGTTGACCTTTACCCCAAAACTCTTTAAATTTTTGAAAAGATGGGATTCCTGTTTTCAAAAAATTTATAAATTCATTTATTGATATTACTGTATTTTCTAAATTAATTGCCATAAGAATTTCATTTAAATTTTGTAATTCAAAGATGAGTTCTTTATTCAGATCATCATAACAGAAGTCTAATTCATACTTCCAAGATAGTTTCTCAATTTTAGAGGTTATATCTATAATTTTTTTTCCTGTATTTATATCGATTTCAGGAAATGAATTTTTAATGTCAATAAAATTATGGATATTTTTTAAATATTGCTCTTTCATTAATTCGTTTCTCGTTTTACCAAACGGAATGGACTTATACCAGCGATTATCTGCTAAAATTGTAGGAGATGATCCAAGTAACATAAATTCTTCTTCAAGAACTTCAAGAGCATCTGAAATAGATAACGATGGTCTTTGATTGAATGGCTGAAAACTATCTTGAATCCAGTCTTTAGTGGAACGGCTTCTTCCTATTAAGGTGTTTAAATGTGAGTCAATTTCATTATATACGAAATTTTCTTTTTCTTCTATATCTAATAGATCTTTTGTAACTAAACGAAAATAAACACGCCTTAAATACTCAGTAAAGTAACTTACGCTACAGGATGTTGTGATAACAAAAATTCCACCTTCATCTACAAAACGCGAGGTATCACTTAATATTTTTTTTGGATTGGATTGAAATGGTAAAACTCCTTCGCATAAAACTAAAGAATATTTCAGACTATCAATGTTATGATAATTTTCAATTAAACATTCAATAAATTCAAATTTATTATTCAAGTAATAACTATTTAATAAATTACTCGATTTTTTTAAACCATAGATATTTCCATCTACAAGTATATATTTTTTGGGCTTAAAAAATGCAGTATAGATTGAATTGTGTCCACTTCCAGGACCAAATTCAATCACATCTTTTTCAAAAATGTTATTTTTTGTAATACCTAACTGAATATAAAGAGATTCTCTTCTTGAATAATGCAATTTTAATTCACTAATATCTTGATCAACAGGAGATATTTCTCTAGATTTATAATATTCCACAAAAGACGTTTTCATTAATTGTTACCTTTTATAAAATTGTTCTCAAATTATATTATCATATAAATTGGAAGAAGGGTGTTCTAATCCAAGTATTCTTCTAGCTATTGTTTCCTGACCTATATTTGATACTCCTGCTTCAACATAAATAGATTGCACTGTTATACAACTTGATAGATTAGAGGTTAAAAAAAAAAGGCTACTTCTGCTATTTCTTCAGAAGAAACAATTTCCCCTCTTGGGATTAATTTTTTATACATTTCTTGGAGCTCTTTATTATTTATATAAAAATCTTTATTTTCATCTTTAAGAACAGTTCCAGGAATGATACAATTAGCTCTTACACCTAAATTACCAAGTTTTATGGATAGGTATTTTGTTAATTGTATAATAGATCCTTTTGAAATGTGGTATAATGCTGGCTGTTCATCAACAATAAACTCAGATGCACCTGATCCCATTAGTAATATCAATGAATTTTTCAAAAAATTTTCTTTTAATTCTCTTAAAATATTTAAAATTGACAAAACAGAAAAATTAATTTCTTCATCATTTTCCATAGAGTCTCTGTTTTTTTGGCAGAAAACAATAGACTCAATTTCTTTAATTTTAGGAAGCTCTTGATTGCGAGCTGAAAAATCATATTTAAAGTGTTCGCAATTAAGAGCACTTGGTTTGGTTCTAGAAATAACTAAAACATTGCGATTATGAAATATAAATTTTTTAGCAATTGCTTTTCCAATACCGCGGCTTCCTCCAAAAATAATATGCATTATTCAGTCTCTAATTGGGGGAGAGGAGTTATTATTTTATAATATTTTCCTTTTATCTTTGGTATAATTTGTTTGTAATATCTCCAAGCTAATATAATTGCTACTTCATCTGATTTTTCATTCGTATTTTTAAATTCATATACAGGTATATGGTAGCCTGGACTTAATGTATTAAATTTTCCTGGATTTTCATCTACTAGATTAGATAATTTGTTACCTAATTCAAAATGATAAATAAATGTTGTCGATGTTGCGCTTGCTCCAAAACCAATAATTTTACGACCCTCGTATTTTTTTAATTCTTGCAACAAATCATTTTTTTCTTTTTCAATCCTTAATGCAAAGCTTGAAAAATAGTCTTTATCATTTAATTTATTAAATTCAAAATTAAACCAATAATTTACATTTTCGTTAACACTCCAATTCGAGTCCTTTCTTGCCCAATAATATCTCATTGAACCACCTTTAGTTTCAACATGTTGAATATCAATAAGGTGAAAATCAAATTTATCAAAGAATTTTTTTAAAGGTAATAATGAAAAATAGGAAAGATGTTCATGATAAATGAAATCAAAAACCATATTATCTATCATATCAAATAAATATGAGGACTCAATTATAAAAACTCCGTTTTTAGTTAGGAGATTATTTATACCTGTTATGATAGAATCTAAATCGTCTATATTAGCAAATAAATTATTTATAGTAATGAGATCAAACTTGCCATATTTAATTTCTAAAGATTTTTGAAGCTCAAGATTAAAAAAATCGCAAATGGTTTCAATTCCATTTTCATTTGCTACTTTAGCAGTAATTGAAGCTGGCTCTATGCCAAGAGTTTTCATTCCATTTTTTTTAAAATGATAAAGCAAAGTTCCATCATTGCTTCCTATGTCAAGCACTGAAGAATTCTTTGAGAAATTTAATTTATTTAATACTTCAGTAGCATAATTTTGAAAATGATCTGATAATCCAAAGGAACTTTTTGTTTCATATATATAATCTTTATAAATAACTTCTGGGTTTACTACGCAATTAATCTGAACAAAATTACATTCTTCACATTTTTGTAAATCGAGAGGATATACTTCTTGTTCTTTTTGTTCGGTAATATAAGCGTCACAAAGAGCTGTAGGCGTCAAGTTTAAAATAATTTTTAAATTTTCTGATTTACATAAACGACAAGTATTCCTAATATAATGATTATTCATTTTTAACCTCAAAATCAATTAGCATCTTTTGGAAAGTTTTAACTTTTGTTTCTTCTGTATTAAGTGGTGCCCAATCAGCAAATTCTGTTAACTTAGGATCAAATGGTCCATTTGTAATTTCTAAAAAAACCAAAATTTCAGTTTTAATATTTAAAGAGTGGTATAAAGGTTCGCTCATATTATGATAAAAAGGTTTTCCTGATATAAAATCACCCATGGTTTTTTTTTCAACTATTTTACCATTATTATCAAATATTATGAAATCTACTTCGCCTTGTAAAACTAACATAGATTCAGATTTATTAACATGTTTATGAGGTCTGACATATGCATCTCTAGGATGAACAATAAACATTTCATGAATTATAGAATTACTATTTTGATGTGTGCAAATTCTAGCTCTTTTTCTCAAACATAATTCTGAGTATTTACTTAATAAAGAAATATCATTCAGTGTTAAATAAAAACTAGATAGATTTGGGTAGAAAACTTCTTCAGAAATTTTCTTAAATAAATTTTTATTCAAGTTATTAAATCTTTCCAATAATTAGGTAGTAATTTACTTGTTGGCAGAATTGAATATATTTCATTTTTAAATTTTGAAATATTTTTAGATTGAATAATCATCTTTTCATTTTCTGTATTTGTGCCACAACCATAAATGGATATTTTTTTATTCTTATCTTCTTCGATATGATTTTTAAGTTTTCTCTCCGAAATAGGAAGTTTTATTACATATTTTTTCATTAAATCATCAATTGGCTGCTCACCAAAATTAATAATAGATTCAACTTCACTCGTTTCACAAAGCCTACATATTGTCATATATTTACCTTTCACGATTAATTAAATAAATTCTAATTGAACTAATATTAATTAACAGTAGGTATAAATGATTCATTTTGTTAACCTTTTTTTATAATTATCAATTAGTGGTTGAAAAGAAATTGTTATTTTTATTTTCAAAGAATTAAAAACATGTTTTAAAAAAATACTCGAATTTTTTTCAATAATATAGTAACTTAAAAGTGATGTAAAATAAAGTAATATAATAGAAACTATAAAAGCAATTAAAAAATTCATTCTTGTATTATTAAATAATAAAAATATTTTATAAATTAAGCAAAAAATAAATGGATGAAGTAAGTATGTGGAATAAGAAATATCGCCTAAATGCGAGAAAAAATTCAAATATTTGAATTTTTTCAAATTTTCACTTAGTGATAAAGAAGAAAATACCATCAAAGCAGCTGGTATCCCATCAGAAAATAAATCATTCGCTACTTTAGAGCCCCTTAAAATTACAAAAAGGAAAGAGCCTAGAAATATACAAATTCCAATAGAAAAAGGTAACTTATACTTATTATTTATATATAATGAACCAATGAAAATACCTAATAAAAATTCAAATATTATATTCTTTCCATAATATGTTAAGCTACCTGAAGCATAATTTGAGCATAATAAATATATAGATATCATTAATAAACTAGTTACAAAAAATTGATGATTTTTCTTAAAAAACAAACTAATTGTAAATAATATATAAAAAAACATTTCATAATTTAATGTCCATCCAAGCGTAAAAAATGGCATATACAGACCACTTGGAGGATTTGGAGTCGGTATAAATAGAAGACTTTTTAATATAAACTGAAAATCTAATAAAGGAGTTCCCATCCACCTACTTAAAAAAAAGTTTTTATCTATATAAACCACAAAAATAGCTACTACAGTGACAAAATAGTAAGCGGGTGCAATTCTTGCAATCCTATTTGAAATAAATTCAAAAGGAGAGTAAGGTTTTTCCCTTGTTGTTACAAACATGACAAAACCACTTATAACAAAAAATAAATCAACCCCTCCTGCACCAAAACCATTAAATGCTTTTGGAATTGGTTGAAAATAGTTACCTGAACTCCCATAAATTTGGACAAAATGTAACATGGCAACAGCCCAGGCTGCAAATGCTCGAAGAATCTGTATAGAATAAATCATTATTCATGCCTCTTTTATCAGGAAAAATAAATAAATTCATAATCTCCGTTAAATCCAACATCTTCAAAAAGTGCTAACCACTGGGTGTTTTCTAAAAATGTTTCGCATGTTAATGCCCAGCATTGTAAGTTAAATAATTCTAATTCATTTCGATAGCTTTCTACCATTAGGAAAGAGGACTTTGAAACTCTTTCCATTTCTCTAAGCGCATTTTTAACTCCGCTATAATTTAAGTTATGGAGTGTTCCTAAAGAAATGACCAAATCAAATTCATTGTTCTTGAAAGGGTAAGGGTCTTTTGCATTAAACGTAAATAAATTATTTTTAATTTCTGTTGGAGCGCATTGTAAACCATACTCAGAAATATCAAAACCTTTTATTTCTAAACCTGGTTCAATTAAAAGCATTTCGTAAAGTAAAAAACCTTTTCCGCAACCTACATCTAAAACTTTTGAACCAGCTTTTAAATTATAAGTCTCTATTAAAGCATTAGCTACAGGTTTCCAACGTCCAGGTATGTATTTATATCCTCCATAACCAAAACGCCGATCTCCATCCCAATATTCTTGATCAAATCTTTTTGCAATTGACATACAATAAACTTTGTCATCGTTCATTCTGGCTAAATAATCACGCTTTGTTTGTAAATGTAAAGGTGTGATAAAATTTTTCAATTGTCCATTTTTATTTTTTTCATTTAATAAATTTGAATGATCACTGTAAAAAACTTTTTTTAAATTCCATATCGTTTCAATTTTTTCAATATCTTCTTCAGAATTAATATGTAAACCTTCTACAGCAAAATGAATGGATTTTTCTTGAGAAATGATTTTTGAATATATAATTTTTCTTTTAGAATATTCATTTGGAAGTTGAAATAAGCTATATGCAACAATACCATCAATTTCATTTAATTCATTTAATACTTGATTTAAAATGAGAAAACACTCATCCATTATATACTCTGTCGCACTTAATAAATAATTAAAATTATTTCGTTCGCAGTAATCTCGAATTACGATATTTTGAACATGTTGGGGTGCTCGCTCAGTCATGAAAGGACGACTAAATATATATCCTCTTAAATTTTTTTTCATAGTCACTTTACTCTTGGGTGTTTGTAGTTTAGGCCTAATTGTGAAGCAGCACGTAATGTGATTGGCTCAAAAAACTCACCAATTTTTTTATCCCAATAGGGTGTGAAAGCGCCTTTAAACCGACAATTCATAGACCATCTTGTTTGATTTTCTAAATTTACTCTATTTCCATGGGGTAATGCCTGATCAAAAATTAAAATTTCTCCAAATTTAACATCAAGCCACTCAACATCTTTTTCAATTGAATGATATAAAGATTCACTGTCTTTTCCTGCTAAAGTAACAAAATTATCGTTTAATATTTTGGATTTTTCTGGAGGTAAAATATACATTGCTTTTGTTCCAAAACAATCGACAAGAGGAATCCATACGACAACTTCAAACGGAGAATCGCCAGACCAAGTATCAGCATGTACAGGTAATAACGAGCTTGTATCATTAGGTAATTGTATACTTAAGTTAACTCGCAATTGCATTGCAAGTTCATTTCCTACTAGCATTTCCAAATACTGACGAGCCGAATTAAAATAGAGTTCACGAAAATTTTGAATAGAATTAACTCCACGTATCATTTTTAAACGAAATGAATTTAATTCCTCGATTTTAATTTTTTCGTGAATATGATTTAATAAATTTTCTGGATTTTCAGGAATATTTATATTTAAATGTTCGCATATTAATTTGATATAGAAATCACGAATTTGTATTAGAGTTTCTTTATCACCTGGTTTTATAATGTAACCTTTTTTCAAAAATTCTTCTGTTATTATTTTTTCAGATTCATTATAAAACATTATTAATACCTTCTATTTAATTACGCATTGCAGCGCATAGATGCTGAGTTGAAATACCCCAATTTTCTAGTAAACTATTTTGGCTTCCGTATTGATCAGCAAATTTATCTTCTATACCAATCCTTTTTATTTTAATGCACTGATCTGGCATTTCATCGTTGCAGAATTCTAAAATGGAACTACCAAGGCCCCCATTTTTAAAATGCTCTTCAACAGTAACAATTTTAGTTACTTTAGGAAAGAGTTCTAGTAGTGTTTCTTTATCAAGAGGTTTGATCGTATGCATATGTAGCACACCGCATAGGATATTTTCTTTTTCTAATTCGCTTGCTGCTTTTAGTGCGATTTGAGTCATGACTCCTGTTGAAACAAATAAACACTCTCCAGGATTTTTCATCAAAATTGCTTTACCAATTTGAAATTTGTCATTTTCAGAGCTAATGATTTCATCCCCACCTTTAGCTAAACGGATATATAAAGGATGTGGCCAATTTAATGACGCTTGCATAAGTCGTTTCATTTCTAATGAGTCGCAGACAGAAACGACACCCATATTTGGCAATAAACGCATTATTGCAATATCTTCTACAGCTAAATGGGTAGGACCAAGAGGAGCATATACGGCTCCACCTCCATTTGCGATGAGTCTAACGGGTAAATCTTGTAAACAAAGATCTAAAACAATTTGCTCATAACAGCGCCGTGTTAAAAAAGTAGCAATCGTATTAACATAAGGAATAAATCCTTCCATTGCTAATCCAGCAGCCATGCCAACAATATGTTGCTCAGAAACTCCTTCCATAAAAAAACGATCCGGAATTTCTTTTTTCATTTCAATTAAGACTTCTGGACCTAAATCAGAACCGATAAAAAGTACCCGAGGATCTTTTTTTGCTAATTCATATACACAATCAAGAGCTGTTTTTCTCATAGAAATTTCCTGTTATTTTAAGCATTCATACATAGCATCAATTTGATCTTGTTTTAATCCTGATTTATGATGCCATGTAGGATTATTTTCGGCAAAATTAAAACCTTTTCCTTTTATTGTGTGACAAATAAAAACGGTTGGTTTATTATGGTCTTTAATTGTTTTATTTAAATGATATTCCATTTCTTTAATATTATGTCCATCAACTTCTAAAACTTCAAAGCCAAAACTTTTCCATTTATCAACTAGAGGCTCTAAATCTAATACTTCTTTTGTTGGTCCATAGGATTGAATTTTATTATAATCGATCATAGCTATTAATTTTGTTAATTTATGTTTTGAAGCACTCATTGCTGCTTCCCAGACAGATCCTTCATTGATCTCGCCATCACCCATAACAACTACGACATGATGATCTTGTTTTTTTAATTTAGCACCTATTGCCATCCCAACTGCCATGGAAAAACCATGTCCTAATGCACCAGTAGTTGCTTCAATTCCTAAATCAAGATTTCTCTCTGGATGTCCCCCAAAATGTGAATGAGGTCTACAAAAATCTAATAATGTTTCTTTAGGGAAAAAACCTTTATCAGCTAGTATCGCATATAATGCTAAACAACCATGCCCTTTACTTAAAATGAAACGATCCCGATTTTCCCAACGGGGATTTTCTGCTTTATAGGATAAAAAAGAATCAAATAATACTCTCATTATTTCTATTAAAGATAATGTAGAACCAATATGCCCCCTTTTTTCTACAGCCAAAGTATCAACAACAATTTTTCTTAAATATTTTGAACGTTCATCAAGTTCAAGCATTTTCAATTTCCTCTTTAAATGTTTCGTTAATCTGTATTAACAAATTTCTTGATTTGTTTAGCTGAAATGTTAATATATCTTGCCTATTTACCTGATAATTTAATGATAAACGTCTACGTAACCAAACATCATCTCGGAAATCATTTAAGGTAATTAGTGGCCAGGTCATCCAATATAAAAATTTAATCAATTGAAATCTTTTGAAATGACTTTGATTAAAATTTTTAAAAAAATTCTTAATCCAATACATTCCAAGATGCTTATTTAAATTCATACCTGGATGAATATAAAAATCGCATGCTAATTTTAACGGGTCATCCCATCCAAAATATTCAAAATCTAAAAAATAAATAACATTTTTATTATTTTTTAATGCATTATGAAATCCGAAATCAGATGGACTTAAAATTTTATCATCTTGAGATATATCATCATTAAAATCTATGGATGAATTCCAATTTAATTTTATATAAGATAAAATTTTCTTCCAAATAGGATTATATTCATTATTTAAAAATAAATTTAATTTTAAATTATTATTCTTTGGAGATATAAATAAACTTAGTCTTTTTTCGATATGTTTTTCAATTTCTATGGCACTAAAGCAAGCATCAGAAGCATTAGATATATAATTCGTATTTACATTGAATTTGTTTTTCAAGTGGTTTATTCTGTGAATAAATTTTATACAAGAATCAATATCATGTTCGGAATATTCCGTAATTTTAATACCCTCAATACAGTTATAGAATGCTATTCCAAGAGCTTCGTTTTTCAATACAGGATTGGGGATATTATGGATTCCTAAATCTTGTAAGAATTTTAACGAATTGAATTCTGTATTTAAACTATTCCGGTTTCCTTCAACAGAATAAATTTTTAATATCAAGCTTTTTTTGTGTTTAAAATTTAGCTTATAGACGCCGCTATTCCCGCCGTTTTTAATTTGCTCAACATTTATAGGTGATTCACCTATAAAGTCTTCGGTTATTTTGATAATCTCAGAAATTTTCCAAGATCCATTAATTTCAGAGTCTAGCTGGCTCCAGTTTTTTGATTCAAAATTTAAACCAAAATTTTCACTAGAGAATAAATATGATTGGGGTATAAAAGGTGAAATATTTGTAATCACTTCAACAAGATCATCAATGAAAACGGTGCACGATGATTTTTTAATTTCATCTATTTTTTCTTGAAATGTGTCTTTAAAAACGACTTGTTCAACTGTCTTATTTGGAAATAAGGAATTATTTTCTAAAAATTTTAGAGCAGCTTCCCGCAAAGGAATTTTATCTTCATCAAAATGCCCGAACTCAGTTTTATGACTGATTATTTTTATTTTAAATCCAGCAAAAAACGACCTCCATATGAATCGAGAAACTCCATTATAAAGTCTACCATAATTATTTAATAGTTTTCCATATACAATTCCTTGCAACTTTTGCCAATGAAATTCACCATCATTTAAACTTCTTAAAAAATTTCTAATTTCATTTTTAGATTTTAAATTTTCTGGTAAATTGATATTTAAGTATTTTAACCCTTCTTTAAAAGCATATTCATAATTAATAATTGTATTATCAAGATCAATTCCAATTATCATTGTATTGGTTTTCCAAAATTTTTATAACTTTAATTAATGATTTATGTGTATTTTTTATAAGAAATTCATCCTAAATTGATATTTTGCATTCGTTTAATATTAAAATAATTTTCATTGTTTAATGAATCTTTTAAAAGTCCTTTATCAAATGCTTCTTTTAATTCTTCCACAGCTTGTGCCACTGTATGCTTTGGAGTAAAATTTAATTTCTCCGCAATTTTTTTAGAAGAAATATGGTATGAGCGATTGTCATTTGATAAAGACTCTATTAACTTAACATCTTCTCCAATAATATTTTTTACTGTTTGCGCAATTTCTCTCACAGTTTGATTTTCAGTTCCAACATTGAAGATCTCACCAGCAATGATTTCTTTTGGTGCTTTCAGCATTAAGACATACGCTTCAACCATGTCTGATATATGAATATTTGGTCGTAATTGATCACCACCAAAAACACTAATTTCTCTTTTATGATATGCTAAATTTGTTAAAATATTTACAACAACATCGAGACGCTGTCTAGGAGAATAACCACACACCGTTGCAGGTCGAATTGTTACGGAAGTAAAATTATCAGACTGATATTTTGATAGTATGTTTTCGCAATCAGCTTTGAATTTTGAATAATCTGTTAGTGGCTCTAAATCCATTCCTTCATGAACATCTTTTTCCTTTTTAACACCATAAACAGAAGATGATGATGCATATATAAATCTAGATATATTTGATTTCTTACTTATTTGAACCAAAGGTTCAAATGCATCTAAATTTATTGATTTTCCTAATTCCGGATTTAATTCAAAACTGGGATCATTTGAAATACATGCTAGATGAATTACCGCATCATGACCAGGAATGATATTATTAAGTAATTTTAAATCACGAATATCTCCTTTTATTTTATGGAGATTTTTATGATCTTGAATGACATCTTCTCCATAAATCATTAAATCAAATACGGTTATTTCGTAACCTTCTTTTAATAAACGTGGCACTAGCATTGAGCCAACATAACCAGCGCCACCAGTAATAAATATTTTATGAATTGACTTCATAACTAATTATCTTCCTTTAAATTTAATTTTGAGATCCTAAAAATTTAAACCAATCTTTTGTAGCAATCTCAATAGATTTCTGGGTCCAAACAGGTGCATTTTGCCAATAATCAATATTCTTAAGAATTTCATGAACACCATTTTCAATAGTAACTTTAGGTGTCCAATTTAAATCTTTTTTAATTTTTGAGATGTCTGCAAATGTGCAATCTGGTTCACCAGGCCTTTTGGGTATATAAATTTTTTCGCATTCTAAAAGTTCGACAAGACGATTAACAGAAACTGTTTGGCCGCTTCCCACATTGTATATTTCATTTGAAAATGCACTCATTGCTCCAGTAAATAGTGCATTTGTGACGTCTGATACATAAGTAAAATCTCTTGTTTGGTTTCCATCTCCTACAACAGTTAATGGATGTCCTGCCAGTTTTTGCGCAAGAAAAACTCCAAATACAGCTCCATATGTTCCTGATGTTCTCGATCTTGTTCCGTAAACATTAAATAAACGAAATGAAATTACAGGTATTTTATAAACTTGTCCCCAATGCATAACAAGTTCTTCTCCCATACGCTTTGTAAGTGCGTATGGGTATTGTGGACTTATCTCGGAAGTTTCATTCGTTGGATAGTTGCTAGGAATACCGTAACAAGACGATGAGGCAACATAGATAAACTTTTTTAAATTTAGATTTTTTGATGCTTCTAATATGCGAAAAGTTCCGTGAGCATTAGCTTCATAATAGGATACAGGATTTTGGATGCTTGGAACAATATCTGCTAATGCAGCAATGTGAAATACGTAGTCTGCATTTTCAAATTCTTCACTCAGATTTTCATAATTAGAAATATCGCATTCAATAAAACGTATTTTATCTATGATATGTGATATATTCTCTAAGCGACCTGTAGACAAATTATCTATTACTGTTACTTTAAAATTATTTTTTAGAAGTTGATCAACCAAATGGCTTCCAATAAAACCAGCTCCACCTGTTACAATAGCTTTCATCATGACTCCAAGATAAAATTATTTATGATAATGTGTAAAATTTTAAGAATTGTCAAATGCTTGCGTAAAAAGCAGTAAATAAAAACAGTTTAGACATTTTTTTGTCTTTAAGATAAGTCAAGATTATCTTATTTAAGATTTTATTTCAAATATCAAAACGATTCTGTATAATTTTATAATACGCTTCGCTGCATCTCAATTGCTGACTTATGAAAAGCTTGAAGAACTGCAAGCCTTTCTTTTGTTTTCTGAGGGTGCTGTGCGAATTTTCTTCTCTTATATTTCCACTTTTGTTTGTTATGTGTCTTTTGATTGGGGCGAATTTTATTAACGGCGTATCATAGCTCAGGAATTTATCTGTTACGATAATTTTCTTAATTTTTAAAGTTTTCCCAACGATTCAAGTTTATTGCAATATTAATTGAATATCTAAAATATCTAAAATAAGTTCCCCAAGTTTCTTTAAAAAAAAGAATTGATATGGTATCATCTTGTTTTAAAAATATTTTAATCTTAAGAAAACAAAATTTGATAAAATTTGTTTAAGTATACAAATTTAATAAGAGTTTTTATATAAATAAACTATCTATTTTTAAATTATATGATGAAATTTATGATATTATTCAATCTAGCAGTGAACAATGTAATGATCTAACTCATGTAATTATTAAATCCATTCAAATTTCATAATCTAAAAAAGTTAAAGTAGCATAAATTTAGTTTGCTTTGAATAAGTTCAAATGTCTTTCATGAATAGTATCTAAACTAGTGCATAATATTTATTTATGCGAAAAAACGAGAAATCATTACTTTTATATATGTTTAATTTCATTGATATATTTTGACTGATCTCACTATAAATAAAAATAAAATCATAAAAACAAATAATTTCATTTATTTTTTATATTAATTTCCGATTTATATTAAGTTTTTGAAATAAATAAGGGATGAAATATGTCGATATTATTAAATAAATTATGGATAAATAAAATAATAAGATCTCTTTTGTTATTAATCATTCCAATTTTTTTAATATCTTGTGACAGCAAAGGTCCATCAAATATGACTGAAAAAAATTCTAATAATATTTTAGACGAAATAGTTATTCCTTTACCTATAGAGTGTGAATAAGTAATGAAAAATTTGAGAGGTAACAAATATGGTAGTTAAAAAAAATATAATAATTATATCGATGTTTTTCTTTTTATTCTCCATAATGTTAATTAACTCTTGTAGCAAAAGCGGTTCTTCATCATCTTCTTCCGATTCTGCTAATTCAAATGCAAGCGCACAAAATCCAAATGAAAATCAAGCAAGTTTAAAAGTAATCATTCCTGTTCCTCAAATTATGGCTTTATCTGGAACAAGTAAAGAGTATACGATATTAATTAAAAACGAAGGTTCTAAATCTGCAAGCCATATTGTTTTTAGTGAGTTAGATAAAGAACCAATTTCTTTATCAAACTCAAATGATGCCAATACTTGTAAAAATAAAGTCCTAAATAATAATGAAACATGCGAACTAAAAATTATTTTTTCACCAAAAAAAGTAATAAGTGGAAAAAAAAAGCATTTCATTAAGCTACACAAATGATATTGATAATAAAAATGTTTTACTTTCTTTTGATATTAACTATTTATCAAAGGGTTCCGTAAATCTTTTCATCCCTTCTGTTGATCAGTTAAAAACATCTTTAACAGAAGAAATAAAAAGGACATTAACAATTAAAAATATGGGTGAAGAAGAAGTTACAGGTTTAAAAATATCAAAATTAGAAGCTCCCTTAGTTTCCATTTCAAAATGTTCAGACTCATTACAACCAGGAAGTACTTGTAATATAGATATAAGTTTTGCCTCTACTGCAGTTATAAATGGTATAAAAAACTTATTGATTACTTATGATGATTTAGACCAAAATAATAAACAAAAACCAAATACAGTTATTGTTCCTATTTCTTATATGACTATTGGAAAATCAGATGTTAGTATTAGTAATATACCTGATATTTTATTATCAAGTGCGAATAAAAGCACTGAGCGCATTTATACTATTAAAAATAATGGTACTGCAAAAGCAGCAAATATTATTTTACCCTCTTTTATAAAACCATTATCAAATGGCGGAACTACCTGTGCAAAAGAATTAGATGCAGGGGATTCTTGTACCTTTAAAGTTATTTTTAATCCAATGGGTGGTAATAAAATTGATCAAAAAGATTATTACTTTGAAATTTCTTTTATGGATGGAAATGATATTAAAAAGGTCGTATCCAAAATAAGTTTTAAATCTATCTCGAATAATATTTTAAATTTAACACAATATAACGTGAGTTCAGCAAGTATTCAGATTGATACACCATGCAATAAAAAAGAAATTTACGGGAATGGTGCTCATAATATTCCACTAGTTCCTACTTTTAGTGCAACGGATGAAAATGGAAGAACGATTTCTTTTTCATTGGATGAGATTATAGCAGCAACACAAGTTCAAGTCGTTAATGGTGGAATTAGCACTGATATCAATACCATAGAATTTAAAGCTAACAAATATTCAAAATGTATTGATGGTACAAGTGTGAATTCGGATTTAAAAGCACTTTTTTTCAAAACGAATTTATCAGGACAAAAATTAGATATTGGAGCAAAAATTACTTATATGGATAAATCAGGTAAAACAATATCTGTCAGTACTGATAATTATCAAGCAGGACGAGTGAATATCAATTCCTTAGATAATCCATTAACGAAAGCTTCTGCGGACTCCTATTTTAGCATGGGAATTGTTTCTGATAAATATATTGGTTCTTTAATAACAAGAGATAATTACCGTTTATTTAAAATTTCTCCTGATACAAAAAACTTTCCAACTTTAGATGGTTTATCTGACATTACCCAAGTTCGTGTTACTTCAATGACTTATAATAAATCATCTGGTTTATTAAATGTTAATTACACAGAATCACAAGTTCCAAATACTCCAAATACTCCAAATTATTTAATGCCAATTCATGGATTTATTGGAGCTATTAAAGGTGATTGTATGA
>NZ_JBIPMD010000195.1:0-6356 GCF_044369315.1 Silvanigrella sp. | reverse complement strand
CCATTCATTATAAAATTCCAAAAATTATTAATGGAAATCAACTGATAAAAAAGCTAGAAGAAATTCGTTCCGATTATCATTTAATCAATCCAATTTTAAAAAAAATAAATGAACTTAAACATTATATTCACATGGAAAATCTTGAAAAATGTGAGGAAATTATAAAAGACGAAAAAATATTACATAAGATAAAAACCAATCATAAGTATCTTTATTTAAAAGGAGAAATTTTAATTTTAAGACAAAAATACAATGCTGCTATTGATTATTTTCATGAACTTTTAAAAAAAAATCACAAAATGAATAATATAGAAACGCTGAAAACTCTCAGTACTATGGGAAAAGCTTATTGTTTAGCAGGAAGGAATAAAGAAGCATTAATGATTTTTCAAAAATTAGAAGCAAAAAGTCCGAAGAATCTCAATCATAAGTTAATGACAGGTGATGCTTATTTAGGACTTGAAGAAAGTTATAAAGCAGAAACAAAATATCATGAGGTTTTGGATAAAAGTCCAAAACACAAAGGAGCTCTGACAGGAATGGTCAAAGCTAATGCAATTGCCGGTAAATTTGATGTAGCAAAATCATTCTTTGATCAAATAGAAGGAGAGTTTGAAAGTAGATCTTTAGCTAGTTACTTTAACAACAGAGGGGTTATTCTTATAAAAGAAAACAAAGTAACAGAAGCAATCGCTTTTTATAAAAATGCACTACCTTTTTTTAAAAAGTATAGAGGCCAAATTCATTTTAATATAGGGATGGCCTTTGCAAGATGCAATAAAATGAATGAAGCTGCAAAATACTTCAACGAAGCACTTCATTCAGAAGGAAGTGAGTTCATTGAAGATAAAACCTTAATTAAGATTTTTAAAGAATATGGTGTTGAGAAATTTATAGATAGTTTTAAAATTTTAAACCCTATTGTAATAGAAAATATAAATAGGGATGAGAATGCAAGTGAAAATAGGGTTCAAACTTCTGGATTCGATGCTAAAAAAGACTGAACTGGAATTTGCCCCGATCCAAAATCAACATAAACTATATTTCTTCCATTTTCTTTCGCATGATACAAACATTCATCCGCCCTTTTTACAGCACTCTCTTTAGAATCTTCAACGGATTTTATCAAAGTAACACCAATACTTGTCGTAACAGGAATCCGAGTTCCATTAAATACATATTCATTATTTTGTATTGCAAGTCTAAATTTTTCCGCTGCAACAGCAGCTCCTCTTTCAGAGGTTTCAAAAATTAAAACAAGCAACTCCTCTCCTCCATAACGACCCAAAACATCAGAGCGCCGGCTGTGAGTTTTAAGAATACGTGCTGTCTCTGCAAGGACAAAATCACCTGCTTGGTGTCCATAAGTATCATTCACCGTTTTAAATTTATCTAAATCAAACATAATAACAGAAAGCCTAGGAGGTAAATTTCCCGTCTTACAACGCTCAAACTCTTTATCAATTTGTTCTTCAAAGTAACGACGCGTATATAAGCCCGTTAACGGATCTGTAATAGACTGAATAGATTTGTCTTTATACTTAGATTGTAAGTTTGTTTCTGCAGTAACATCTCTTAATAACAAACAAGCACCAAGCATTTTTCCATCTGTTTCATAGTAGGGATAACTGCTAATTATTAAAGTTAGATTTTTTCTATTTGTTACATTAACTGCAGGCACTTCATCGATGCGAGTGGGCGAGTTCGACTCAAGCAGCTGATCGATAGCACTTTTGTCACTACCAGGCATTGAGGTTAAAAGCATTTCTTTTAAATTGTCGATTCTTCTAATATCTATCGATCTCAATTCAACAATTTGACAAAAAGCGGCATTAAATTTGAGAACTTTATGCTCTTTGTTTATTAAAACAAAAGCATCTAGAAATACCCGTGTAAAATCACGATGTATTTCAAATTTTTCAATTAACCTTGAGTCGAGTACGTTTTGATTCTCCAAAATGACACCTCAACGCATTAAAAATACAAAATATTCATCCTCAAGTTCTTCTGTCTGCATAGCACAATCATCATTATCACATTTAGGTGCTGGAGGATATGTTTTTGGAGGAAGACTTGCTGTTTCGAATAATTTTTTGTCTTCTTTATTACATACTTCACAAATATAATTCACATAAAAACTAGATACGGTCGCTTTTCCTAAAAAACTAGGAATCATATTAATTTGCATAATTATATCTGTTGTACATTCACTAAATAATATTTTTTTGCCATCCTCTAATGACCTCAAAAAACTTACCCAAGCCCTCACTCCTAGAGAGTTAATGCTTTTTACCTGTGAAAAGTTAAAAACGATCTTTTTCGTATCTTTTAATTCCGAAAACAGATTTTTAAATAAGATCTCAGAATCCTCATTAATAACCCCTACCAGGCTTACGTCTTTTCCATCATCTTTTTGTACAATGGAGTATTCCACTGTTTCCCCTCCGCTAAAAGTCTATATGTAAGTTCTCGTATTATCTTAGCAAGATTTTAACACAATAAGATTTTATAGAGAATTTCTTGACATTCACGGCAACGATTACTAAGCAAGTAAGGTTGCTCTTGTGGCGGAACTGGTAGACGCGCGCGACTCAAAATCGCGTTTCCTCCGGAAGTGGGAGTTCGATTCTCCCCGGGAGCACCAAAATAATTTTACCTACATAAAATAATTTTACCTACATAAAATAATTTTACCTACATAAAATAATTCTAACTTATAAAAAATTTCTTATAATTCTTTTTAAACCCATTGTTACTTTAATATTTACAGAAATAAAATATTTTAAAAAGATTTATTTAAACAAACTCTGAAGTTTATATTAAAAATAAAGATAAAAAAATTCCTATAACTGGTCTATTTACCCAATCTGCTATCATTGGAAACTCGGACAAAATTCCTGCTGCATCCAAATATTTTTTTCTCTGTAATGAAGAATTTTTATCAAAAGAAACTCGCTTGAAAAGGTTAAAATGAAAGATATTTCTCAGCTTCATCAAACTAGTTCAATAAATAAATATACTTGTTTCTCTATACCGAAGGTCAAAGCCCATTTTTCATTTTATGATATAGACAAGGTCTCTAAATTTCCTTGTCAAACGGAAAAAAATGAGGCATGGTTGCAATTTCTATGGATGATCTTTAATTTAGTTTCATTCGTTTTTAATTTAATCAATATTATTAAGAGGTTAAAATGACTTCACCTACGGACAAAACAAATCGCTGTCGCGATGCGAAAAAAGTAAAAATGGGTAAAAAAGCGAAGAACAAACTTCGCAAAACAGGAACAACTCCAAAGTTGTTTACTCTTAACAAACCAACTCAAAATGAGCTTAAAAATTAATTTTCCTACAAATGCTTATTTTATAAGAGAAGAAAATCCATACCCATTCGTGCATATGAAGTTAAATTTTGCACGCTACAGTTGAGAATTTTCTTCTCTTTTTTTATTTTTTATAGAAGACATGGTAAATTCTGAATGTTCATCAAAAGAAGACTATTCTTCACTGTTTATACCACTTTCAAAGGAGATTGCACACAATATGCGTCCAATGGGAAACCAACAAACTCGTAACCCCGCACAAGATGGTCCAAGAATTAATGATCGCATCAAAGCAACTGAGGTTCGTCTTATTTCCGATACTGGCGAACAAGTAGGAGTATTACCCATCCGTGAAGCTCTTTCTAGAGCAGAAGAGTTAGGGCTCGACTTAGTTGAAGTTTCACCTGACGCAAAACCTCCTGTGTGTCGACTTATTGACTACGGCAAGTTCAAATATCAGCAAAGCAAAAAAGCTCAAGAAGCTAAGAAAAAACAAGTTGTTATTGAAGTTAAAGAAATCAATTTAACCCCAAATACAGACAAACATGATATTGAGACAAAACAAAATCATATTAAAAGATGGATTGCCGAAAAAGCTCGTGTTCGTGTTGGAGTTAAATTTAGAGGGCGTGAAATGTCGCACATTGATTTAGGCTACAAAGCACTTCAAGAACTTATGACTGGTTTGGAAGAAATTGTTATTCAGGAGTCATCACCACGCATGGAAGGACGTAGATTGGTCGTCACCCTTCTTCCAAAAAGCGAAAAAGTATGACATCTCCCCCCAATTGTTATCAATTGGCGATTTTAGAAACTTCTGACTTGCATTGTTATATCGTGCCTTACGATTACTACAATGATAAAAAGTCAGAACTTTTTGGGTTAGCTAAAACAGCTACCTTAATAAAAAAATTTCAAAAAATTTATAAAAATAATATTTTGGTAGACAATGGGGATTTAATCCAAGGCAATGCCTTATCTGATTATGTCAGCAGATATAAACCACTCGAAAAAGATAAAAATCATCCCATATTTAAAGTTATGAATTATTTAAATTATGATATTGCAACGGTTGGAAATCATGATTTTAATTATGGGCTCGATTTTCTAAAAAAAGTAACAAATCAAGCAAGTTTTCCATATATTTGCTCAAATATTTACTTATTTGATGAACATAAAGAGAACAATATTGGAGAGCCTTTATATCCAGAAAGTTATATCATTGAAAAAAAGTTTGAGGATAATACTTCAATTAAAATTGGGTTTATTGGTGTTGCACCACCCCAAATATTAATTTGGGATAAACATATTCTCGATAATAAAATTATTATAAAAGATATTGTTGAATCATCAAAAAAACATGCTATTCAATTAAAAAAAAATGGAGCCGACCTAGTTATTGCTCTTGCGCATAGCGGAATTTTACCGCTTAAATATATAAAAAACACTGAAAATGCTGTTTATGAATTAACAAAAATCAAACAAATTGACGCTGTTTTTTCAGGGCACGCTCATAATATATTTCCAGGTGGAAAAGTTTTTCAAAATCTTGATAAATACAAAATAGATAATACCATCGGAAAAATAAATAATACTCCTGTTGTAATGCCTGGTGCGCTTGGAAGCCATTTAGGAATTATTCGTTTTAATTTAGAAAAGAAAAAAACAGGTTGGAAAATTAACCAAAGTTTTTCTGAGATTCATAGCGTTAAAGATGTTGAACCCGATTCCAAAGTAATTTCACTTGTAGAAGAAGAAAATAAAAATGTTCTAAATTATATTCGTTCCTACGTTGGCAAAAGTAATATTCATTTTTATTCTTGGTTTTCTTCTTTAGAAGACTCATATACTTCTCAATTTATTCAGAAAATAGCCATAGAGTTTGCTACAAAAAAATTTAAGAACACCAAATGGGAAAATCTTCCTATTTTATGCTCATTTGCTCCTTTAAATACAGGAACCCATGGAAGTTCTTTTATTAATATTCCTAAAGGCCCTCTTGCAATTAAAGATATTTCAAATTTATACCCCTATGATAATGAAATAAAAGTTTTACTTGTTAATGGTGAACAAATAAAAGACTGGCTTGAATTTTCTGCTCAAACCTTTCACCAAATTGATGTGGGCTCAAGCGAAGAAATTTTTTTGTTAAATCTATTATTTCCCACATTTAATTTTGATTGTATTTTTGGAATTACATATGAAATTGATTTAACAAAAAAACTAGGAAATCGAATTTTAAATATTCAATTCAATAAAAGAAAAATCAAGCCCAAACAATTATTTGGAGTTGTAACAAATAACTACCGTGCAGCAGGTGGTGGCAACTTTCCTAATATAAATAAATTTAAAACAATATTAGATAGCACTGAACTATACAGAAATATTTTAATTGAAAAAGTTAAAAATACAGAAGAAATTGATTTTACTCTGGAAGAAAATTGGAAAATTTTACCAATTTTGAGCCCAAATAAACAAACCGTTTATTTTGAAAGTTCTTTAGATTCAATTCCATATCATCCTCGCTTTTTAATTTTACTCTCCAAAGATGAAGCTCTCAAAAAAGCAAAATACCGTATAGATGTGACAAAATTTTGATAGTACTCTCTAAATCGCAATAATATAATATTAATAAATAGATTCAATTCTAGATTTCGATCTCAAAAGAAAGAGATTATTATGATTGCAAGACTTAGTATTAAACAAAAAATGATTTTTTGGAATATATTATTAGTCATTATATTTACTTTAACATTAATTTATCTTGGGAATGAGTCCATTGAAAGATTGATGGAAGAAAAAAAACACAAATACGTAATTTAACAGACTCGGCTGCTGGAATTGTTTATAGATATATCAATCTTGAAAAAGATGGAAAAATATCGCACGAAGAAGCTGTTGATGGAATTAAGGTAGCAATGTGTCCTCCCAATAAGTGCATTTTACAAACACAATGAATGGAATTAAATTTTTTATAGAGAGTGGTTTTTGATTTTGTTGATAGTATCAAGATAATTCCAAGGTAACCAATCTTTT
>NZ_JBIPMD010000038.1:0-20197 GCF_044369315.1 Silvanigrella sp. | reverse complement strand
ACCTACGCAATGAATATCATCTCTGGAAGCCGGATGTGGGAAAACTACAAGTCCGGTTCTGCAGGGGTTTCATGGCAATGAATTACTTTATTTGAAAGGAAATAAAAGTCATGTCTCTACCTACCAAAAGTTTGAAAAACATTCCTGAACAAATCATGTGGCACGATGGAATGCTTTTATCTCCACAACATTTTCAACAAGCTTTTAAGCGTTCTGAAAATATATATAAATATCAATTTTTTCAAAATATTCCATATCCATTTGGAGTAAAAACATTTACATTTGATGAAAATACTTTCACAAATGGACTTTTAAAAGTTGAAGAATTAGAGTGCACTTTTCAAGACGGTCTAGAATATTATTTTAATTCAAGTAAAGATAAAGAAACACTGGAGTTTGACCTAACTAAACACAAAGATATCTTATCCAAAAAACCTGTAACTTTAGTAATTTGTGTTCCTAAAAACAAAACGAATAATTATATTTTAAATTCTGCAAATTCAAGATTTAAATCTGTTAATACTGATAGTTATGCTATTGACGAAAATACAGGTGAAGATGAAATTTATATCCCTAAAATAAAACCTAATGTAAGTTTTATGCTAGAGCATGAAATAAACTCTAATTTTATTGCAATCCCTATTGCAAAAATTTATTTAGAAAATAGTTTTTATAAAACAAAAATATTCTGCCCTCCGACAACTTCAATTATACAAGAATCCCGTATTTGGAAAATATGTAATTCCGTTTGCTTATTGCTGCGTTATAAAATACAAGATATTATTGCAGACATATATAAATTTGATAATGAAGAGTATAAAGGAACATTTTTTAATAGAAGACAAGCTCTTAAAACAATGAAAGCTTGTTTACCAAGACTCGAAGCAAGTATACACTCTAGCCAGTTGCATCCTTTTCAACTTTACCTAGAACTTTATGATGTATATGCACAGATTTCATCTAATGATATAGATGAAAACCCTAAATCTTTAGTACCTTATAACCACTTTAATTTATTAGAAACTTTCGAAACTATTCATGATTATATTATTGAATATTTAGAAAGAGAAATTCCAACTAGATTTAACCTCACTAAAATTTCAAAAATTGACAAAAAATTTCAGTCTACAATTCTCACAAAAGAAAATACATTAGATAATAATACGCATATTTTAATTGGTCTTAAAAAAAGTTACTCTGTTTCTGAAGAAAACTTTATAAATTGGATAAAATCCTCAATTATTTGCGAAGAAGAAAATTTATCAATGATAATTGAAAGAAGATCACTTGGATTACTTAGAACAATAATTGAAAAGTATGAAAATTTAATACCAAAGAAAAATATATATTTAGTTTATGTCAAACTTGAAAATATTAAAAAGGACAAAATAAATATCGTTATTTCTTCAAGCGTAAATGATAGTATTCATTATTTACCTGAAGAAGTAATTATTTATTCTAGGAAAGCATAATGAATTTAGCGAAACAAACTGAAACACCTATTAATGAAAATATAATTCTTATTAGCCAAGAAGTTATTCATTTTTTCTTTAATAAGTTGAATGATGTGAGTAATTTAATAAAAAACGATGATCCAGAGAGTACAAATGAAATTGTAACTCTAAATGAAAATGATGTGAGTAATATTTCAAAAGAAATTGAAGAATTTATATTACGAAAAATTGATTCATTAAAAAAGAATAAAAAATATTATGGAACAGATGTTTTAAAATTACTTCATTTTGCTCTTGTTTCGCTTATTGATGAAATGCTTATTACTTCAACTTGGCCTGGAAAAGAAATTTGGAAAAACTTAACCCTTGAGAATAGAATATTTTCTTCTAGCTCTTCTGGTGATTTGTTTTACGACTATTGCGATCGAATCCTTATAGATAGAGATTATAAATATAGAGAACTTGCAATGTGTTTTTATCTATGTTTATGCTCTGGATTTAAAGGAAAATATCATTCAAATCATGATATCGATAAAGTAGAACAAATAAAAACAAATTTATATCAATTTTATAACGAAACAAACTTTGAATCAGAACCCGAGCTCACTGGAACATTACCAAGTATTTCTTATGAATCTTCAAATATTGAATTTGAAATAAACCATAAAAAAATCATGTACTCCCTACTCCTTACTAACCTTTTTCTATTTACAATCTTCCTAGCGGCTTCAATTTATATCTGGTTAATTAATAATAATATTTTATCCAAAGGTATCATGTAAAAGGTAACTTAAAGTAGGTTAATTATGTCACTCACGTTGATTTATATATTTTTAGCATTAGTTTTATTCATAGTGTCTTTTTACTATTTATTTAATTTATGGAATCCAGATATTTCAAGATTTTTTTCAAATGAAAAAATTAAAACATTTTTATTTGATAGATTCTGGTTTTACGAAAACAAAAAAAGATTAAAACAGAAAAACTTATTCATCATACTATCCAATAATTCAAATGAATACTTGCAAGAATTAAGCGAACAAATAGAATCAAGTGATATATATAAATACTTTGAAGAATCAAAAAAATCATTTGAAATTATAAATATCAACTCTATAAACTATCTATTTTTTAATGATTTTTTACTTAAAGAATCAAAAGAAATAAATTTAATCCGCCTTAAATTAACATTAAGGAAAATATTAAAACTAAGAAAGAATAGTATTTTAGATGGTGTTATATTTTTTCCAAACCAGCTCTCATTTACTAAAAAAAATATTAATTATAAAGAGTTATCTGAAGAAGCATTTATATTATCAAAACTTTATAAAGAAATATGTAATAAACTAAAAGCAAAAATTCCTTTATTTTTTATAGACACTTCTATAACAAATAATGTCCCACCTTTACATTTATACCCATTGATAAAAGACGAAAGTGATTCCAGCAATGTATTTGGATTGTCTCATAGAACTCATGAAAATACTGAGGAACTCAACAAGGAAATTAAAAAAGCAATAGAAAGCTGTATTGCCTCTTATGAACTAAATTGCCAACATTTTTTATTAAATTTCGAAGGTAATTCACAAGGTGATATCATACGTTTTTTCTTTAGTTTAAAATCAAGTCTTATTTCGTTCTCAAAAAACTATGTAGATTATTTTTATAAAGGATTTTCTCTAAAAGAAAAAGAATTTACCTATTCTCATTATATCATAAATATAAGTAGTTTTTATAAAAGAGATGAATTTGAAGATAAAGATTCTCATTTATTTAATTTGTTTAATTATATATCAAAAAATTTAATTAATGGTTCACATGCGTCAAAAGAATTTATTAGAAATAAAATTTTAAATAGATATATTTTAGCTGCTTTTACTCTATTGAATATAACTTTTGTGTCCTATGCTTTATTTAGTTCAACTTCATTTTTACAACAAAAAAGAAGCATATTTTTAAGTAGTTTTTCTGAATTAACTAATTTCATTAATGGATATAATAAATTAGACAAGTCAGCGAATAATAATGATTTAATGCAAAACAAAATATGTTCATTAATAAATAATTCAAATAAACTAGCTGCAACAAATTTTTATTATTCTTTATTATATCCATCTTGGAATTCAGAAATTGAAAAAAAATATAGTTCACTATATAATGAAAAACTTGGAAATTTTGTATCAAAAATATTGATTCAAAACTTTAATGATAAAGTATCAGAACATTTAATAAAGAATAAGTCATGGAATTTAACTAATGAATCAGCTGATGAAATAATTAAAAACCTAGGACTTTTTGTTAAAGATAATACGCAAATAAATAGTATTTATAGTCTAATTTATTCTAAAAATCCTCAAAAAGACACAGAAGCTTTAACTCAAATGGCTTACTTTCTTTATGGACTAGACTGTGGAAAAACTTTGGCAGAAAGAAATGTTTTTTCTGTTTTAGATAATAGAAATATCATTTCTTTAGTGAATCCTAATTATATAGATTTTGAGCAACAGACCAAAGATATATTAAAAAACTCATTACAGATATATTTTGATTATTACACTTCACATCATGAGATTATGATTGCAGCTAAGAAAGTAAACGATAACTTACAGCTTATTAGAGACTCCTTGAATGATCAAGATAAATTATCAGATCCCAAATTCGTTCAAGGCTTTATAGACAATTTAAATCAATTAAATGATGCTCTTGTTAAAAATCAAGAAAGCTTAAAAAACACGAATAGTTTTTTCGGTGAAAATTTTGGCTTATTTTTGAATAAAGTTGAAAAAAATCTAATTTTAGGAAAAGAGTTTTCTAATAAAACGATTATTGTAGGAAACCAAAAATTTGAAGACTTTAAATCTAATTTAAGTTCACTTTTACCAATTGGAGCTTCATTTCCCATCATTATAAATGATACAAAAAGTATTGTTATGAACCCATTGCTAGCACAAATTGCAATGGCGCTAACAAAAATGAACTCTATTGTAAATCCAAATACAAATAGCACTCAAAATAATGCAGATAACAAAACAATATATTCTGATTTAAAGTCAATTGCTCAAAACTTGCCAACAAATGCATTATGGCAAATCGACAATTTACAGCCTATTCTGCAACAAGGAAATAATTTTTCAGCTGCATTTAATTCTGTTAATCAGACTGTTATTCCTGAACCTTTAGCAATCTTTTTTAATAAAGTAACTAAAAAAGAAAGTTATTCCTTTTGGAATAAAAATTTATCAAATTCCATTAGAATATTTAATATAAATGATCAATTGCCAAATCCAACAAATCCACAATTAGATCCTAATATTCAAAACTTGCAGCTTTCTGCCCCTATCTTAAAATCGATTTCAGACCTTTTAATAGGAAGTAATAATACTGAAATAAATACAAGCCTTGTTTCTATTATTAGCCAGCAAATTGATAGACAAGCTAAAAAATATTCAAGTTTAATAAATAGCATGTCTTTCTTTTCGCCTATAAATCCGGATTTTATGACTTGGAATGGAGATTCCTCGGCTGCTTATAATGCTTTTGGAGTTGGCACTGATGAAGATCTTAAATTGTATATATCAAACCAGAGAGCTTCTTTAGAACAATTTTTTAATAAAAATATCTCTCCTATTCTTATTTCGAGAGCAACATTTTTTAAAGACACTTTTGCTAATAACGATAGATCTATTGAGTATTTAATCAACTTACAAGATTCCCTATCCCCAACCCCAAAAGCAAATACTTTTGGCTCATTTTCCTCTTTTTTGACAACAACAATGACAAATCTAAGAACAGAAAGCTGTGCTAAATTTATTGCACAACCTCCTGTTATTGGAAATAGTGACTATTTTTCTAATAAACTAAGAAGTATTTATTCACCACTCGCTAAAAGATGCCAAACCTTATTAATAAAGCAAGCCTATTCAAATTATGATAAAATTGCGTCTCAGTTTAATTCCGCGATTGCGAATAAGTTTCCATTCCAAAGCAACTCAAAATCCATGGATAGTGCCTCTATTGATGACTTAAATTCTTTATTCACTGATTTTAGTCAGTTTCAAAAACAAGACCTACCTATTTTAAAACAATACAGCGCTTTATATCGTGGTAGACCTGAAATTCAGAACTTTATTCAGAGCTTAACCAATGCACAAAACTTCTTTCAAATTCAATCCGACAAAGATGGCAATTTGATGCCAGCAAAATGGAATGTGGATATTGATTTTAGGACAAATACAGACAGAGAAATCTTAGGAAATCAAATTATTAACTGGTCATTACAATCTGGTAATGAAATAATTGGGTCGGATCAAGGCAATATATCAAAAGGGAAATTTCTCTGGACATATTCAGATCCTATGCAATTTTCGGTAACATTAGCGCAAACCTCTAAATATTCATTAGATAAAATTTCCGAAGATAAAAATATCTTTATTACGAATAATACGATATATTTTAATGTGAGAAATCGCTGGTCTTTATTAAAATTTATTAATGACTATGCGGATTGTTCAAACATTAATTATTGCTTGAAAAATACGTTAAAGTTTGAATTACCAATTAATAATGATAAACAAGTTAAGTTCTTCATCACCTTGTATTTAAAGAATGCAAAAGGAGTTAGGATTAATGTGCCTAATTTTCCTACTTTAGCCCCTTATATTGAGAAAAAAGGCGCAAAAGTTAGCAATGTAAGTGACAACTTTGAATAAAAGGTATGATATTTTTATAAAGGCTTAATTATGGCTAATAAAGAATGCATTATACAAGATGTTAAGTTCACAAATAACACTTTTAAGTTGCTAAAAGACTTAAAAATCACTTCATTCAAAATAAGTGAAGGATTTTCTAAGTTATATAAAATACACCTTTTTGTTTCAGTTGATATCGCTAAAAATAAAATTAATAGCAAAGCTTTAAAAGAATTATCAAAAGAAACAATCCAGTTTTGTATTTCATATAAATATAACTATGAAAATAAATTTGTAGCTGGAGAAAAAACACTTTCCGGAATTGTTGAAAATATTAATTTTTCAGTAAATGAAGCAAATAAAGATAGATTTAGCTTTGAATTTATTCTTGTACCTCCACTTTTTTATGCAACTTATGGCAATCAATATCAAACCTGGAATGACAAAACTTCCGAAGAAATTATTACAGAAATATACAAAAAATATTCTACGTTTAGTGAAATATTTAAAATTGATCCCATATTTAAGCTAGTAGACGAAGATAAACTTTTAAAAAGAAAAAATACAATTCAAAATGGTGAAACAGATTTTGATTTCATTTGCCGACTTTTAAATGAAGATTATTTAACATTCACCCATGTTCAAGAAGCTAAAAGCGTTTCATTAGTAATTACAAATAATGTTGAAAATTATTTTAAGAGCTCAACAAGTAAACCTATTAACTTGCAATTGACTAGATCAAATACCGTAGGTGAATTTTTAGATCTCTCATATTTTAGCAGAAGTAGATTTGACAATATTCAAACAGAATTTTTTGACAGTAGAAGTTTTGACAATCCTAACTCAAATACATATCCATCAAAAGAAGCAAATAAAAATAAAGTTTCCTGGACAAATCATCCTAATTATCAAAAAAATTTTGAAAGTCTAAAACTATCAGAATACTATTCTATTAATGAATTAAATAGAAAAAATAATGAATCTACTTCATTAGTTTTAAATAGAAATAACATGTTTTATACTTTAGGCGACTGTATCAATTTTGATAATGAATTAAATCAACACCTAAAAGATAATTTACCGATTGATCTAGAAACAAACTTTATTGTTTACGAAGTTGATTATGAGTATTCAAGAAAAAATAACATTTCAAACACGACAACAAATCCAAATTCTTCTAAAAAAGATACATATGAAGAAGAATATAATGCTAAATTAAAAATGTACCCTTTTGTAAAAAGCGAAGACGCTCATTTTGAAGGCGCATATGTAACTCATTACAAAAATATCATTTTAAACGCTTCTGCACATAATACGACTGCAATCGTTTTTGGAAAAGAAATAAAAGACCTACAAATTGATAAAAAAGACGGGGTCATTTATATTGGAATTCAATACTTCTGGCATGATATAAACGAAAAAGACTCTAAAAACTTTGTTTGGGCTAGACTCCGTGAAATTTATGCCAGTAAAGACCATGGTGCTTTATTTATCCCTCTGCCTGGTGACGAAGTAGATATTAAATACAACGACAATGATATTGACCAGCCTATTATTGTTGGTTCATTTTATAATTCAAAAAATAAACATCCTGTTGACCTTGATGAGACCAAAAGAGGGATTATTACAAAAGAAAATCTTTTAATTTATGTGAACTCTATAGATGATAAAGAAACTTTTGTGAGACTTAATTTAAATAACAAAGGTTTATTAGATATCCAAAACAAAAACTCAACGATTAATACCAAAGAAAAACTTGATATTACGAATAAAAATGCTTCATTGGAAAGCTCTGAAAACTTAAATATTAAATCTGAAGGTGGTAAATTAGAAAGCAACAAATTAGGAGTTGAAATTAAAAGTTCAGATAAAATATCATTAAAAAGCTCTTCATCAATTGATATAAATAAGTTTAAAGCCAATTCATAAATTTCAGTTTTATAATTTCATTTTTAGTACAAAATAAAAAGATAGAAAGATATAAAAAATCTCTCTATCTTTTTTTAGCTTTTATAAAATATTTTTTTAGTCTTCCCAAAAAGGCTTCATAGGATAATGAGACGAATCATTTTGTTCAAAAGAGTTCTCTAAGTGGGAATTTGAATTTTCATTATCGCTATCTGATGACTCCAAATTATCCCTATTTTGATCTTCCGGATTTGAAAATGGGTTTTGTTCTAATTCTTGGTTTTCAAAATGAGAAGAAGCGGAATTAGGCTGATTCTCATCAATTAAGAAAATATCAGAACTCATTTCAAAATACTCAGAAAGTTTTTTAATTTGATTTATTGTTAGTTTTCTTTTTCCATTTATAATTTCTAAAATTAGACTTCTTGGCCCTAAAATAGTAAATAAATCGTCAAATTTTTTCTTTTTTTGATTCATTATTTCAAGAAGAATCATTCCATTACTTATCGTAAATGGTTTAGTCAAATTCGTATTTTCAAAATTAGCAAACATAGATAAATTCCTATCTTAAATTTCATTCATTTTTATTATCAAGGTGTGAAAGACCTAATAATGTAAAAATTTCTTGAGGATTTGAAGTTGTAGAAAATAATTCCATTAAAACTTCAAATAAAGATTTTTTACGCCAATCAAGACCACGCCTTATTAAATAAGGAGAAGGAGAATGTGGATCATTGATAAGTAGAAATTTATTTGCCGCTTCGATTACTTTATAGGCCTGCTCTACGGAATTGATTTGATTCACCTCAAAATTCAAGACTATATTACTAGACTTTTCACTCTCTAAATTTAAGTGAAGTGAAGGATCTTCTCTATTTGTATTATTTATACCATTCTCTATTTCTTTATTATATTTACTTTCAAAAACAGAAACAATATTCTCACAAAGTGAAATTAAATCATAGAAAGATAAATCTTCGTCTGTTATTTCTGCTAATTCTAATATAAATTCTTCTTCAAGTTGCTTAAGCACTAGTATAATAGACTGAAGAGAACCATAAATTTCACTTATAGAATGAGAACTTAAAGAATCTAATTCTAAAGATAGTTTGTTTTTTGCTTTGGCAGCAAATTCAGTGCCCTTAGAAGATTGAGTTTCAAGCCAATACCAAGACAAAGAGTTTTGAGAATCATTTGAAGAATTTAGTGAATAATTTTTAATAATAATCGGTAAATTTAGCTTTAACCATAAAAAAGGCGCTACCCTTAAAGAATAATCGTCTTCTATTATAGGTGGGTTCACTTCTTGCCAATACTTTTGACATAACAAAAGAATTAAACTCATTGATTTTGCTAAACCAGGAAAACCTTCGGTATGAAATTTAGATTCAGCATAATAAGAAAAAACCTGAAGGTCTTTTATATTATTTATAATGATATCTTCACATAATTTAGAGATATCATCCCAGCCTAATTTTTCTTTTTCCTTTTTTGACCACAACTCATCCTCTATTTCTGCAGAGGCCAAAGAATTTCTAGAATCTTTTAAATTAATAATAAGTTGATTTCTTTTTGAATAAATTCCACAAGGATTTTCAGAAGAGATAGGCGCCAATAAATCTTCTGAATTATTGAACTGCAATATTTTAAAGTCATCGTTTCTAAGCATAAAAGTCTCCATCAGATAAAAAATCATTTGTTTTAGGAATAGCATATACACCTAAACATTTATTCTTTTCAAAAATAAATGAATATTTATAGATGTTATTTTTCAATTTATTTTTAGAAAAAATAATTTGCACTCCAGTTATCCCAATTATTTTGAGAAAAACTTTAAAATTTACAATTTCACTCGAATCAAGTTCAATAATTACTTTAATTCTATTGACAAATGAGTAAAAGTCGTTTCCTAAAGAATAATCATTACATAATATTTTACTACTAATCGTGTTTTTACCTAAAACAAATTGTTTATTATTGGAAATTAATTTAGGAATATTTTCAATAATTTTAGGTTTTCTTTTAAAAAAATTCTGAAAAAATAAATTTAAGTTTTTTTGGCTATTTAAAAAATCGTTTTCATTATAATTTTTAAAATTAAACAAATAATTCAAGATATTTTTATTTACTTCAAAAAAGTGATTTAAAAAAATAAGTTCTTTAATAAATATCTTTAAAAAACTAATAATAACTTTCTTTTGATCTTTTGTATGTAAAGAAAAATTTTCTAAAATAAAATCAGGGATAAATATTTTTAAAGGGAATCTTTCTTTTATTATAATTTTATTATCAATATTAAAATTATAAAATGCGGTCGAAGAAAAAAACATTTTTTCATCTATTTCAATATTATTATATGATATAATATCACGCATTATCTTATAAATGCGCTCATTATCCGTAATTGAAAGATATTTTGAAAAAAAACTGTTTAATTTCATATTAATTCCACTTTAAAACTGATTGATAGATTAAAATCTCTTATATAATTAAAATAAGAATTTAAAAAGTTTATAAAAAATAAGGTGCCTCTTGGAATCCCATCTTTTTTGCTAAAATTCAATTTATAAGAAATTTCTGGGATAAAATAAACTTGATTTTTCCAAATACTTTTATTCACACTTTCTTCTGCTTTAAAACCATTTGAGTTATGAAGAATTTGTCTGATTAGAGCTCTAACAGGATTGCCTTTAGTGGTAATATATTCCAACATTTTTTCAAATTCGGAATCATTAATAATTTTTTTGGAAACAATTTCTTGGTTGACTCTATAAAGTAGTTTTAAAATCTCAATATTGCCAAAGTGTTTTAATGGTCTATTAGAATATTTTGGAACAAATAAAGAGTAAACTTTATTTAATAATATATTATTATTTCTGCAATTAAATTCAGTATAAGGTTTAATATAGTTCGCTTCAATCCCATTTGTACAGTATCCTATCGGGAACAAATAATCTGGCCATATAACATTATCAAAATTTACATTTTGATTATTAAAAAAGATCTTTACATAAAAACATCCGCTTTCCTTAACAGTATTTGTAAAGTTTCTTCTAGAAGCCCAGCAAAAGTCGCTATATATTTCTTTTGTTTTGTTTGATTTTGTCGTCTTATTTTGATTATGATATTCAGGTAATAGATAAGATTCTCCAGATTCAGAATCATATGCTTTAATTGAAAGTATATTTAAAATATCTGCCTCATTTTCACCTTCAACTCTTAGCAAATATTCATCTTTATCTTTATTTGCTTTAATGGGAATCATTTTAGATTCAAAATAATTCGATACTGGAATACAATTAGATTGTAAAAAATCATTTCCAATTTTAGATAAATTGTCAAATTTTTCTAAAATTGGAATAACAATTCGAATTTTATTTTTAATATTTTTATTAAATTTTAAGTTAATATTAAAAAAGAAATATTTTTGATAACAGTTGATAAAATCAAATAATGGATAAATAATATTATCGCTATTATATAAACTATCAAAGTTAAATTTAAATGTTATATTACTTCTTGATAAAACAATGGGCGTCTCTTCATCATCAACAGTAATATAAATTGGTTTATCAGATGAAAATATTGCATCATATATAGAAATTGTAGAATAAAAATCAGAATCAACATAAACAGGCATGTCTATTGAATTATTAGATTGCAATTCTAATGGCTGAATTGTTTCAAGATTTAGAACAAAAGCTCTTCGATTTGAATAAATATTTTGACTACTATTATTTGAATCTATATAATGAGATTTATTAATGGATATACAAGAAATTATCATTTCATGTATAGAAGAAAACTTACATTGAATATTATTTTGATTCAACGCTGTAAATAAAGTATTTTTGGGGATAGTTATACTATTTTTCTCTTTATTAAATGAGTTTTTTTCTGGAATTAATTTTAATATTGTCAGAGCGGGAAGAGGAGATATTAATTCGGGAAAAATGTTTTGTATAAAGTTAATAGAGTAATCATTTTGTGCCATTAGAGATTTATGCTCAACTTGTGCAAACATATAAGCAAAAGATTCTATTAATCTTTCAGTTTCAGGGTCATTGCTTTTTCTATATGATAAATCTAAATAGGGAGCTAACTCAGGATTTTGCTGAGAAAATATTTTTCCATTCTCCCTTAACTCTTCAAGTATATTAATATAAATTCCCAAAAAATCTTGATTACTTGTTTTACTCATATACTATAAACTCCCAAATTGATATTTTAAGAATCAAATTCAAAATAATATCATCTTCATTATATTCTGCCTTCAGTGAAAGCTTTGCTTCTTTCTTTAAAGAATCGTAATGAGTAAAGTCAACATTAATAAAATTTAGCCTATGCTCAAATGCATTTATTGATTTTTCAACAAGATTACACAAAAGCTGTCTTTCAATTTTTGATTCCATAGAGAGGTGCGTGATGCTTGGTAAGCCAAAATGAATAGCAGATAATTTAGAACATTCTTGAAAGTCAGAACAAGAAAGAGAACTTCTTGTATTTAAAATATTGCAAATATTTCTAATTAGTGAAAAAAAAAGAGTCTTCATCTTTTTCATTATAATTATAAAATAATCTTTCGATACTTTTCATTTTTATATTCCTGAATATGAAGACTTAACAGCTAAAAAACAAATGCATATTATGGCTATTTAGCAATAATATGCCTTGCTTATTCAACTTAAATTTTTACGCTTGGAGCTCCATCATATTTCCATTCAGCTGGAACGTTATCTACCATTTTTTGGCTAGTAGCAAGATCAGCATGAATGTCACTGATAGATTGGTTATTTTTATCTCCAGCAAGACTGAAAAGAATTTGTCTTACGCCACCTTGTTTTCCGTTTCCGGAAATGGAATTAAAAACAAGTTCAACTTTTTCTGATGTAAGAGTTTCTATTTTCATTCTAACGTTGAAAAAAGTTAACTCAGATTTTTTCATTGGCTTACCATCTTTGTCGCCAACACCTTTTTGTTCGTTTATACTTGTTAGTTTTAAAGTAACAATATCTAAAAGATCTGTTTGGTATTTTTGAAATAAAGGAATTGCCTTTTTATCAACAATAGTAATACTTGGTAAAAAGTTTAAAGAATATTTATCAGTTTCTCTTTCAGATAAAATAGGGAAACTAATTTGCTCACAAATAATTTCTTTATTTTTAGGATAAGATCCTTCAATTTTCATATCAGCTGGTAAAGTTAATAATACTTTGTCATTTGTATCTTGCATGTTACATTTTCCTTTTAATAATTAAATATTTATATTACTCAGGTAGTTCAGTTACTAGTCTCAACGATACTGTTAGCTCGTTAAGATAAAAATGTGGTCTTAAATACATTATTGCTTTATAAGCCCCAACTTTTCCAGGAACCGGAACAACATCAACTCTTGCTTCCCTTAGAGGAAAACAACTTTTTGAATAGATACTAGCATTGTCATCCAAAATAACATATCTTGAGATCCAATTATTTAAGTACTCATTTATTTCTCCTTGTGATGTAAATGAACCGATTTTATCTCTCATAATCACTTTTAAATAATGAGCAAATCGAGAAACAGCCATAACATAAGGTAACTGGATAGAAAGTTCTGCATTTGCATTTGCAAGATCATTGTCATACTCTGTCAATTTATGAATTGTTTTTGATCCAAAAAATGTAGCAGAATCTGTTCCTCTTTTATAAACAAGAGATAGAAATCCAAGATCATGTAGCTCTTTTTCACGACGATCTGTAATTACTGTTTCGACTGGCATTTTAAAAGTACTGTTACCTTCATTATCCGTAAAGGTATGAATAGGAAGTTGTTTTACAGTACCACCGTTTTCTGAACCACGAATGTTTGAAAACCATCCGTATTGTCTATAGGACTCAACCATTCTTTGCGCTAATGAGAAAGAAGGATTTCCCCATAAATATTTATCATGTTCAGTGCCATCAAGTACTTCTTCAAAATGAAATTCTTTAACAGGAATTCCATTTTTTCCACCGTATGGTTCACGCATAATTACTCTTGGTAGAGTTAAAGAAACATATTTGGAATCTTCTAAAGCTCTGAAATGTCCCCATGAAGCAAATTCAGCAGTATTAAATAATTTACTCAATTGTTTTGGTTTATCTAAGTCATCGAAAGAGTTAATATTAAATAATTCATGACTAGCAGCATCGATAAAAGGAGCATGAGCAGCTGCAGCAACACTAGAAATTGCCTTTAAGCACTCGATGTCTTCAATGCCTTTTCCAAAAGTGAAATCGCCTAATAATAGCCCGTATGGCGTTCCACCAAATGTTCCGTATTCGTTTTCATAAACAAGTTTAAATAAACCTGACTCATCAAATTGTGGAGCAGAGTCCGCATCAGATAAAATATCTTCTTTCGTAACATCTAAAATACGAACTTTAAGTTTATCATCTGGTTCTGAAAATTTAACTAAATTATGTAAACCTTTCCAAGTAGCTTCAAGCTTTTGGAATTCATAATTATGAATAATTTCGTTTATTTGAAGCGTAAGAGCTTCATCTATATCAGCAATTCTTTGGCTAATCATATGTGTAATGGTTTTTTTAAATTCCATTTTTTCATTAACAACTTCTGTAGCAAAAACGGTCAACATATCTTTTACATTATTGATTTGTTGATCATTTTTATTTAATTCAGATTTCGCTAATGCTTGATCTAAAATAGGATAATCAAGGTTTTCTAGATCGAAAAATGATTTTGTTTCTGTTGCAAATTCTGTTGAACTCATGATGTCTTCCTCATAATTTTAAAATGATTATTCTGCTTCTTTTGCTATATTTTCTGTACCAGCAGAACTTGCAATTTGTTTCAGTGCTTCAGGAGTTTTCATAAATTGTAATAATGTTTCTTCTAATTTTTCATTACAATCTACATTCGTTTGCAATTCAATTAATTTTTTTCTTGTTTCTAAAAGCACTCTAAGAGAATCTACTTTATTAGCTATTTTTCCAGGATTGAAGTCTTCAATTGAAGTAATATCCAATTCAATCTGAGAAAAAGAACCATCATTCTTGAGTTTATTCTCTACTTTTAGCTTTAATTTAGGAGCTACAGATTGAACAACAGAGCTAAAGTTTTCTTTACTTATTTCTAAAAACTTTTCATTTTTGATTTTTTTGGTTTTCGTATGAAGATGACCAGAAAAATTTGCCATAACTCCAATTACAAATGGAATATCTTGCTCTTTAACAGAACCATTCGCTTGCAGATCATAGGTGATTTGTACACGTGGTGGTTTATATGTTGAAAGCTTTTGTTGTGTGCCTTTTGACATTATATATTCCTTTTCCTGTAAATCTAAAATGACGTCTAGAATGATTGATTTAACAATCAACTCACTATTTTCTGGTAAGCAAAATCTAGGCCAAGTTTATTAACCGCAGAATAAGAACCTATCAATTAAATAACTATTTTTTTAAATTATTAAAAATATTGAAAAATATATGTTTTTTTGTGAAATAAACAATTTATATAATATGTTCATTTTATGTAACAAATTTTAGAGGCAAATTTTTTCTTTTTTGAATTGAATATTTATATAGATCAAATCTTTATATTATAAAGTAAAATAAAGAGAGCTCCTCTTTTAAAAGAGGAGCTCTCTTTATTTAATAACAAACTTATCCTTTAATAATATAATATAAGTTAGTTTTTTTATAAAAAAACACATGTTAATTTTTACAATTTGATTAAATTCATGTTAATTTATAGTAATAAATTATTTCGGAAAAATCAAATGGTATTTTTCAAAAACTTTCATATATTTCGCACAAAATTAATGCAATATAGCAATATTTTAAATACCTAATTGTTTATTTTAGATTTTTTGTCAAAAATTTTTTTATATTTAAATATTTTCTAATCAAAGTTATATATATCAAAAGAGAAAAAATATATTATTTAATAAGTATTATGAAAATTGTTTATTTAAAAAATAATTTATTAAAATACAATAAATGCACAAAACATTTAAAATGCATATAGGTATCTGTTTCTTTATATATACTAGTTATAAATACATATCAAGGAATATCGTCTGTTTTTGTGATACATATGTTAGCATAATTTTTATACTAGTATAATAATTTCTAATGATTTGGATTGAGTAGCTGACGTATTGCTTCTGTTGTTTTTTGAGGATCATTTTTAGCCAAATACAAAATTTGCTCTTTTGGAGACAATTTATCAAATGGTACGTCTTCTTTTAATTTCACTCTTCTTGCACCCGCACTTGTTCTTTCAAGCTTATAATCCACAAGAGCCAATTGCTCTTTTGAGCGTTTTTCAGGATCATAAGTAAGCCATCTGAAATAAGGCCGAACCAAAGCGTAGTAGATAAAAAACATGGCTGCAATCGCTACTAAACCTAATATTGCAGTTTGAATTAAAGTAGTTTGACGCGCTGATAATGAAGCTTTTTCTGCTAGTGCAAATTCATCAAGCTCAAACTGAGTGGACTCAACAGTTATCGTATCTCTGCCTTCTTTAAAACCAATCGCATTTTTTACTAATTTTGTTACCATAGCCATTTCTTCTGGAGTTCTTGCGACATATTTTCCGTCAACAAGCTTTCCGTCCACTAAAATAGATGCGCTCAATTTGGTTATATTCCCTATTGGTTCTACAATTTTACTCAGTGTTTTTTTTACTTCAAAATTTAAATTCTCAGTACTAGATTTTGTACTATTCGTTAATCCACCAGCTATACCAATATCTTCTCTTTCTCCAGGTAAGTTACTTTTGGCCCCAGGGACTCCAGTAGGGTTTAATCCGTTACCTTGAGATGACTGCTCGTTACGTTGCGAAGCAATTACCGCGGTTCTTTCTGGATCAACATCGGATATTGTTGTTTCTACCTTTTTAAATTCAATTAAAGCATCTACTTTAGAAACTACCTTATCATGGCCAACAGCTCTTGCTAAGATATCTCTAATTTTTTGCTCTAATTCTCTTTCTACTTTTCTTTGGTATTCACGTTGTGCTGATGTAACCTTATCTATTCCACCATCTTGCTCATCTGGCTGAGTTAACATATTTCCGTCTTGATCAATGATAGCTACCGCTTTGGGATCCAATCCTTCCACAGCCCGAGCTGTTAAATGAATTATCCCTTGAATTTGTCTTTGACTTAAAGATTTACCCGATTTTAGTTTTAAATAAATACTTGCTGTTGGAGATTTTTTATCATCCGCAAATATTGCATTTTCAGGAATCACAATATGCACTCTACTATTGGCAACAGGATCTAACTTTCCAATCGTTCTTGATAGCTCTCCTTGAAGAGCTCTTAATTTATTCACTCTTTGCTCAAAATCAGACATACCAAAAGTTCTATCATCAAATTTTTCCCAACCAACACCTATGCCTGTATTAGGCAATCCTTCTTGAGCAAGTGACATTTTTATTTCCATAATTTTATCATCTGGAAATGAAATAGTATCACCTTCCATTTTATAATCTTTAAATCCTGATTTTTTTAAATGAGCTAATATTGCTGTTTTATCTTCAGCTGAAAGATTGGTATAAGCGGGATCATATCTAACTGTAGGTTTCCAAAATATAAAAACAGAAAGAACAAAAAATATGGTTAATAATCCAATTCCAATCGCAATCTTTCGACCTTTTGTAAGTCCAGCATAAAATGCTTTGCTTTGAATTAAAAATTGCGATGAAAATTGTTTTATTTTCTCTAACATTTTTAATAAACCCTTATGAATACAAATATACTAAGAATTTTATTTCTAAAATTTAGACTTGCATTCTCATTACTTCTTGATATGCCTCTATCACTTTATTTCTCATTTGAACCATCATATTAAAGCCTAACTCTGCTTTTGTTACTGCAAGCATAGTTTCATGAATATTACTTTGTCTTCCAGAAGCTAAGTCCATGCTTGCTTTTTCCGCTTCTCTTGCACCTGTGTTTACTTCTTTAATTCCTTTTTCAAGAAGATCTTGAAATTCTGTTTTACCTGCAGGATTTGGAGGAGTTCCTCCTCCACTTTGTGGAACAGAGTTTAATAAATTATTTTTTAATTTTAAATAATCTAAATCTGCTGCAGAAATTGCTTTTGTCATTTATAATTTACCTTAATAAAAAAACTATCTACCTATACCAATAGCAGTCATAGCCATTGACTTTGTCGCATTTATTGCTTGAGTATCGCTTTCAAATGAACGATTACTTGTAATCATATTTACCATTTCTTCCATTACTGAAATATTTGGCATCGCAACATAACCATTTTCATTTGCATCGGGATGATTAGGGTTATAAACAAGCCTTGGAGCTCTTCTATCTTCTGTAATTCCGTCAACCTTGACTTCTTTTAAATTAGGATCAAAAGCCAAACGCATTAAATTATCAAAGCTTAAACCCGAATTTCTAGCGGTAAATAAAACATCTTTTCTTTTATAAGGCCCACCTTCTTCTGTTCTAGATGTATTTGCATTTGCTAAATTTGATGAAATTACGTTCATGCGAATACGTTCAGCAGATAATCCAGAGGCGCTTATTTTTAATCCTTCTAAAAAACTCATAAGATTTCCTTCTCCTCAAAATAATATTAAAAAAGAAAATTACCTTCCGCCGTTGATTGCGTAACGTAACATTCCTAATTTTCTATTTAAGGTTTCAATTGTAGCCTTATAAATAATTTGATTTCCGGCAACTTCAGTCATTTCTTGATCAACATCTACTGTGTTTCCATCATTTCCAATACTTTCTGTTGGTTTCACAAAAAGATCGGGTTTTAAAACACCGTCTGCACCCATTCCTGGCGCTTTAATATGCCTAGAATCGCTTACTTTCATAATAAGATCTTTGTCAGAACCAATTGCTGCTTGAAGTTGTTTTTCAAATTCAAAACCTAAAGCCCGATAGCCTGGGGTAAGTGAATTTGAAATATTTGCAACATTTACATTCTGTCTTTTCAGTCTTTGATTTAAACTTTCTTCAAGTACAGCATCGTGTTTTCCAAATATTTGGTTCCCAACTACAGAGCTCATACATTTTTCCCTTCAACTTCATATCCACATTCAACAAGTTCATTTAACTTATAACGTAACGCACGAAGTGAAATGCCAAGCGCTTTCGCAGTATGAGTTCTATTTCCATTCATTCTTCTTAAAGTTTGAAGAATTAAACGTTGCTCTAATTCCATTAACGTAACTTGAGGTAGTGGATCACCCATAGCAACTTCGGTTCTGCTATTAGCTCTCATTAAATGTAGTTCTTCTACACCAATATAATCTCTTGTAGAAAGTAACACAGAACGTTGAATGACATTTCTCAATTCACGTGTATTTCCTGGCCAAGTGTAAGTTCTAAGAGCTTGTTTTGCCGTTGGCGATAATTGAACATTTTTCGAAAACTGAATATTGAACTCACGTAGAAATATTTCTGAATAAAAATCAATATCCACAAGTCTTTGGCGTAAAGATGGGATTTCTAAATGAATCACATGCAATTTAAAGAAAAGATCATTGCGAAATCTTTGAGCATTGACTTCATCTTGAATATTTTTATGGCTACAAGCAATAATGCGAGCATCAGCAGCTGTTCCTCTCCGAATAGCTCCTTTATTAATATCTTGTTCCTTTAATATTCTTAAAAGCTTTAGTTGCATGGAAGCATCTAATTCTGTTACTTCATCAAGCATTAAGGAACAAGTTTCTAATGGTCTGTTTAAAGCTCCCTGATTATAATCATGGGAAGATCTTTGAGTTGTAAATAAATCCATTTCAAAAAAATTAGTCGGGATATTGGAGCTATTTGCAACTATAAATCTACCGCGCTCACGCCCGCCAGCAATATGGATTGCTTTTGCGAATGTTTCTTTACCAGTTCCACTTTCTCCAGTTATTAAGATTGGAACTTTAGTTGGCGCAATCGTTCTAGCGACTTCAAGTAATTTATATACTTTTTCATCTCTAGTTGGATAGTGCCTTAGCATTTCTTCTTCAGAAATTCGATTGTCTGATTCAGAAGGCACAGTATTGGCATGAACGCTACGCCCTTCTAAAGCATTGTTACCTTGCTGTGTTCCATAATTTGTGGAATCTAAGTCAAACAATCCCACAGGACGCACTTCACTCATAAACAAACCTCCCTCACGTGAACC